>NZ_JBICII010000023.1:0-53251 GCF_043101865.1 Pseudomonas sp. zjy_15 | reverse complement strand
AATTGGCCACCAGGGCCGGCCTCTTCGCGGGTAAACCCGCTCCTACGAAGACCGGCAGATACAAAAAAGCCCGCAGCGAATGCGGGCTTTGTCGTATCTGGCCGTTTGATCAGAACCGATAAACTTCCATATCGGTGCGAATCGGCGAGGCCATCGGGATTTTGGGTTTCTCCGGCCCTTTCTTCACCTGCTTCGGTGCAGCGGACTTTTTCGGTGCCTCTTCGGCAATCGCCGGCTGGTTGGCCAGCGGCTTCACCGCTGTGCTCAACTGTTCGGCCAACTTCTGCAGCAGTTGCCCCTGGGCTTGCACCTGCGACGACTCACTGCCCTCGTGCTGTTGCTCGAGGTGAATGATGCGGTTGTCACGCACATGGCCACGGCGGTCCAGCAAACGCCACTGGGCATCCAGGATGGCCGGCTGGTTCTTGCCCGAGTCCAGGCGAGTGATCGACAACAGCACTTGCACGTCCGGGGTGAAGCCTTCGGTCGCCGGGGCCAGTACTACGCGCTGGCTGTCCAAGCGCCAGGCCAGTTGACGCACCAGCAGTTGGTCGATATCCGATGAAAGGCTACCAGCCCAACGACCGTCGGTCGCCGCGCTCAGGCTGCCATCAGCTTGACGCTGCAAGAACGTCTCACGCTGAAGATAGTCGGCCACCGATACCGGGCCAAGTACAACGGCCATACCCGCACTCTGCGAAGGCTGGCCAGGATCACCACTGTCGAGCTGATACAGGGCAACCGGCTGATGCATGGTGCACCCGCCAAGTCCCAGCAGGCCAGTCATCAACAGCGCAAATGGAAGGCGCAGAAATTTCATCATCCCATCCAGGCGGCTGCCACAAGGCACACCGCAGTGATACATGTATATTCAAACGGGCACACGGCTACGCCGGCACCGCAAGGGGCATATCATCCGCGAAATAACCGTACGACTCCAGCGTTTCTGCCCGAAACGGCGTTGAAATTGCCGTTCCAGGCATTACAACCGGTTATGTCGGCACCTCCACCTGCAACCCATCGACACGCTGGAACCCGCGTGGCAGCTTGCTGCCGCGCCGACCGCGCTCGCCCTTGTAGTGTTCCAGGTCGTCCGCCTTCAAAGACAGGGTACGCTTGCCGGCCTGCAATACAAGGGTCGCACCTTCGGGAATCACGGCTAGATCGGTCACAAATTCTTCACGGCTGGCCACCCGGTCACCCGGCACGCCAATGATCTTGTTGCCCTTGCCTTTACCCAACTGT
This sequence comes from Pseudomonas sp. zjy_15, assembly GCF_043101865.1. Taxonomy (NCBI): domain Bacteria; kingdom Pseudomonadati; phylum Pseudomonadota; class Gammaproteobacteria; order Pseudomonadales; family Pseudomonadaceae; genus Pseudomonas; species Pseudomonas sp. zjy_15. The sequence goes on along the minus strand of NZ_JBICII010000023.1, from coordinate 52,006 downwards.
GGCAAGTCGCTGACCTTGAACACCAGCAGGCGGCCTTCGGTGGTCACCGCCGCCAACCAGTCCTGCTCGCGATCAGCCACTGGGCGCGGGGTCATGACCTTGGCCCCGTTGGGCAAGCTGAGCAAGCCCTTGCCGGCCTTGTTCTTGGCCTGCAGGTCCTCACCCTTGACCACAAAGCCGTAACCGGCATCCGAAGCCACCACGTACAGCGCATCGTCGTCAGGCAACAACACACATTCGAAAGTCGCCCCCGGTGGCGGTGTCAGACGGCCAGTCAGCGGCTCACCCTGGCCACGCGCCGATGGCAGGCTGTGGGCGGCCAGCGAGTAGCTGCGACCGGTGGAATCGATAAGCACGGCAAACTGGTTGGAACGCCCGGCCGCGGCAGCCTTGAAGCCGTCGCCGGCCTTGTAGGAAAGGCCAGTGGCGTCGATATCGTGGCCCTTGGCGCAGCGCACCCAGCCTTTCTCCGACAGCACCACGGTGACGGGCTCAGTCGGCATCAGCTCATTTTCCGACAGCGCTTTGGCTTCGGCACGCGCTACGATCGGCGAACGACGATCATCGCCATAGGTTTCGGCATCCTTGATCAGCTCGCTGCGCACCAGCTTGCGCAGTTTGGCCTCGCTCCCCAGCAGGGCCTGCAGCTTGGCTTGCTCCTTCAGCAACTCATCCTGCTCACCGCGGATCTTCATCTCTTCCAGGCGCGCCAACTGCCGCAAGCGGGTCTCGAGGATGTAGTCGGCCTGGATCTCGGTCAGCTCGAAACGCTCGATCAGGGCCTGCTTGGGGTATTCCTCGGTACGGATGATGTGGATCACTTCATCCAGGTTGAGGAACGCGGTGAGTAAACCGTCCAACAGGTGCAGACGCTTCTCGACCTTATCCAGACGGTGCTGCAGGCGGCGACGAACGGTATTGGTGCGGAACTCCAGCCACTCTACCAATATGGTTCGCAGGTTTTTCAACTGCGGACGGCCGTCCAGGCCGATGATGTTCACGTTGACCCGGTAGGTGCTTTCCAGGTCAGTGGTAGCGAACAGGTGCTGCATCAGCTCGTCGACATCCACGCGGTTGGAACGCGGGATGATGACGATACGGCACGGGTTTTCGTGGTCCGACTCGTCGCGCAGGTCGGCGACCATCGGCAGCTTCTTGGCCTGCATCTGCGCGGCAATCTGCTCCAGCACTTTGGCCCCGGAGACCTGGTGCGGCAGCGCCGTGACGACGATGTCGCCATCTTCGACGCGGTACACGGCGCGCATGCGGATCGAGCCGCGGCCGCTTTCGTACATCTTGAGAATTTCTGCCCGCGGCGTAACGATCTCTGCCTCGGTCGGGTAATCCGGCCCTTGGATGTGCTCGCACAACTGCTCGATGGTCGCCTTGGGCTCATCGAGCAGTCGCACACAGGCACTGGCCACCTCTCGCAGGTTGTGCGGCGGCACATCGGTGGCCATGCCCACGGCGATACCGGTGGTACCGTTGAGCAGGATGTTGGGCAGGCGCGCGGGCAGCACGGCCGGCTCCTGCAACGTGCCGTCGAAGTTCGGCACCCAGTCCACGGTGCCCTGGCCGACTTCGCTGAGCAGCACTTCAGCGTAGCGCGACAGCCGCGCCTCGGTATAGCGCATGGCGGCGAACGACTTCGGATCATCCGGCGCACCCCAGTTACCCTGGCCATCGACCAGGGTGTAGCGGTAGCTGAACGGCTGCGCCATCAGCACCATGGCCTCGTAGCAGGCCGAGTCGCCATGGGGATGGAACTTGCCGAGCACATCACCGACGGTACGCGCCGACTTCTTGTGCTTGGCATCGGCATCGAGCCCCAACTCGCTCATGGCATAGACGATGCGTCGCTGCACCGGCTTCAGGCCGTCGCCGATGTGCGGCAGGGCACGGTCCATGATCACGTACATGGAATAGTTGAGGTAGGCCTGTTCGGTGAAGTCAGCCAGCGAGCGGCGTTCGACGCCGTCCAGGCTGAGTTCCAGTGAGTCGCTCATGCGGGCCTCGTCATTATTTCAGGTTCTGGCGCAGCAGCATGGTGCCACCGCGCTGGGTAAATTCAAGTTGTTGCAGGGCACTCATGCCCAGCAGTACGGTGGGGCCGTCCAGGCCCGGCACCACGATGGCGCGTACGTTCTGCAGGCGGATATCGCCCAGTTGCAGGCTGGCCAAGCGCGTGCGGTAGCCTTCGGTGCGGCCGTTGGCGGTGCTCAGTAGCACGGGGCTACCGCGCTCCAGGCTCAGTTCACGGGCCAACGCCTCCGGGATCGCCACGTCGGTGGCGCCGGTGTCGAGCATGAAATGCACCACCTGCCCGTTGATGGCACCATCCACCACGAAGTGGCCCTGGCCATTACTCAGCAGGCGCACTTCGATATAGCCTGCACCATGCTCGGATTGCACCTGGCTATTGGGGTTACGCTGGCTGTCTTCCCACTGGCCGAAAAAACGCGTGGCAAGAAACAGCGCCGCCGCCCAGGCGACGATCATCAGCACCCTGCCCGCGCGCTTGCCCGGCGCCTGGCTCATGGTTTGGCGCTCCAGCCGCCTTGCGGTGCGTCGAAGCGCCAGACGACCGGGCGGGTTTCGCCATCGGCTCGGGCGCTGTCGTTGTTGTCCAGGCCAATCCAGGCACCCTTGGCATCGATCACCAGTGCTTCGGCCAGGCCAAACGGCTGCGCGTAACGCCGTGACTCGACCAGCGCATCGGCAGCGAACGACCAGCAACGCTCGACCTTGCCACTGTCGGCATCACGCCGGCACACCCGGTAGGCGTTACGTTCTAGGGTAAACAGCTTGCCCTCGAACCAGGCCAGGTCCGCGAAGTCGCGCGACAGGGCCCGGGCATTGGGCATTTGCGCCGGTTGCATCTCGACCCCGGCCTCGCTCAGCAGCACGCAACTGCGCCCACAAGTCCATACCGACTGCCGGCGCTCAATGGCCACCAGGCCACGGCGCTCACGCTCGGCGGCCAGCCACAGGCGGTCGCCCGCCGGGTTGATCGCCACACCTTCGAACAGGGCATTGAAGTTCAGCAGCATGCCGCTTGCCCGGGCCTGGCGCACCATGGCCGAGTCGATCCTCAACCAGTCCGGCTCGCCTTCCAGCGGCAATTGCAGCACCGCGGCATGCGCCTCGCTGACCAGATAGAGGTTACCCGCCTGATCACAGGTGATACCTTCGAAATCCAGCTCGCCACCGCGAATGTACGATGCCGCCCAGTTGCGCGACTTCAACCCCCATGGCAGGCCGCTTTCCGGGACAGCCGGCGGGGTGAAGGTAAGCGGCTGCGCGCGCCAGGTGGGGTTCTGCTGATCGAAGCGGTAGATACGGTCGTCGTCACGATCGGACACGCCCCACAACCCGCCCCGGCATTCCACCAGACCCGAAAGGTTGCCACCGCGCATACCGTCGATCGGGTGCTCGGCTCTCATCTTCAGCTCTGGCCAGTTGCCCGCCAGGCAAGGCAGGGCAACCAGCACCAGGCAAACGGCAAGGACTTGCCGAATCAAACCATGACCTCGGCCAGGTTGCCCTTGGTTTCCAGCCAGCTCTTGCGGTCACCGGCGCGCTTCTTGGCCAGCAGCTTGTCCATCAGCTCGCAGGTAGCTTCTACATCGTCCAGGGTCAGTTGCACCAGGCGCCGGGTGTTCGGGTCCATGGTGGTTTCGCGCAACTGCGGCGGGTTCATCTCGCCCAGGCCCTTGAAGCGTGTTACCTGAGGCTTGCCACGCTTCTTCTCGGCCACCAGGCGGTCGAGGATGCCGTCACGCTCGGCTTCGTCGAGGGCATAGTAGATTTCCTTGCCCAGGTCGATGCGGTACAGGGGCGGCATGGCCACATAAACATGCCCAGCCTCGACCAGTGCCCGGAAGTGTTGAACGAACAGCGCACACAGCAGTGTGGCGATGTGCAGGCCGTCGGAGTCAGCGTCGGCGAGGATGCAGATCTTGCCATAGCGCAGTTGCGCAAGGTCGGTGGCACCCGGATCGACACCAATGGCCACGGCAATGTTGTGCACTTCCTGGCTGGCCAGGACTTCGCCACCGTCCACTTCCCAGGTGTTGAGGATCTTGCCGCGCAGCGGCAGGATGGCCTGGAATTCCTTGTCCCGCGCCTGCTTGGCCGAACCACCGGCCGAGTCACCCTCGACCAGAAACAACTCGGCACGCATCGGGTCCTGGCCCGCACAATCGGCCAGCTTGCCGGGCAATGCCGGGCCCTGTGTGATGCGCTTGCGCTCGACCTTCTTGCTGGCCTTGAGGCGGCGACCGGCGTTGCTGATGGCCAGTTCTGCCAGTTGCATGCCCAGCTCGGGGTGGGCGTTGAGCCACAGACTGAAAGCATCCTTGACCACGCCGGAGACGAACGCGGCGGCCTCGCGTGATGACAGGCGCTCTTTGGTCTGCCCGGAGAACTGCGGGTCCTGCATCTTCATCGACAGTACGAAGGTGATGCGCTCCCAAACGTCTTCCGGCGCCAGCTTTACCCCGCGCGGCAGCAAGTTGCGGAACTCGCAGAACTCACGCATGGCATCCAGCAGGCCCTGGCGCAGGCCGTTGACGTGGGTGCCGCCCTGGGCAGTGGGGATCAGGTTGACGTAGCTTTCCTGAATGCTGTCACCGCCGTCGGGCAGCCACAGCAAAGCCCAGTCAACCGCTTCCTTGTTACCCGCCAGGCTGCCACAGAACGGCTCGTCGGGCAGGCGCTGGAATTCGTTGACCGAGTCGACCAGGTAGGAGCGCAGGCCATCTTCGTAGTGCCATTCGACCTTTTCGCCGCTGGCCTTGTCCTCGAAGCTGACCAGCAGCCCCGGGCACAATACCGCCTTGGCCTTGAGCACGTGCTTGAGGCGGCTGATGGAGAACTTGGGCGAGTCGAAGTACTTCGGGTCGGGGCTGAAGTACACGCTGGTGCCGGTGTTGCGCTTGCCGACAGAGCCGACCACTTCCAGCTCGCTGGCCTTGAAGCCATCGGCAAAGGTCATCTGGTATTCGTTGCCGTCACGTTTGACGCGCACGCGCACCTGGGTCGACAGGGCGTTGACCACCGAGATGCCCACCCCGTGCAGGCCACCGGAAAACTGATAGTTCTTGTTGGAGAACTTGCCGCCGGCGTGCAGCTTGGTGAGGATCAGCTCGACCCCGGACACGCCCTCTTCCGGATGGATGTCCACCGGCATGCCGCGGCCGTCGTCGCTGACTTCCAGCGAATGGTCGGCATGCAGGATGACCTGCACCGAACGCGCGTGGCCGGCCAGTGCTTCGTCGACACTGTTGTCGATGACTTCCTGGGCCAGGTGGTTGGGGCGGCTGGTATCGGTGTACATGCCCGGCCGCTTGCGGACCGGATCAAGGCCCGAGAGGACTTCGATGGCGTCTGCGTTATAGGCGCTAGCGCTGGGATTGGCCATAGGGTCTCGTCGTCAGTCTGGTGAATGCAAAAAAGTCAAAATACAGAAAAATCGAGCGCCGCATACTGCCCACGGGCAATGCCGGCGAACGCCAGCAGTGCCGGCAGGCGCTCGGCGAAGCCCTGGAAGCTGTGGTCGCCACCGGCCTGGATACGCAGGGCACAAGCACGGTAATAGTGCTCGGCGTGTCGATAGTCCAGGGTTTCATCGGCGGTCTGCAGCCACACTTGATAGCGGTCGGCATCGGCCGGGGCCGCTACTTCCAGCTCGGCCAGGGCCTGCACGTGATCGTGGGTCAGTTCCCAGGTTTCACCGCTGTAATGATTGCGCTGGGTGCCCAGGTAACCGTCGAAATGCTTGTGCGGGGTTACCGCCGGGTTGACCAGCAGGGCCTTGAGGCCATGGCGCTCGGCCAGATGGGTGGCATAGTAGCCGCCGAGCGAACTGCCCACCAGCAGTGGCGCCCCCAGTTCGGCGGTGGCCGCTTCGAGCTGGACCATGGCTTGCCGTGGGTGGTGGTGCAGGGCCGGCACTCGCAGCTGGTCGGCCAGGCCGAGCTGCTGCATGACTGCCTCCAGCTGACGCGCCTTGGTCGAAAGCGGCGAGCTGTTGAAGCCATGGATATAGAGGATGGAACCCGACATGCTGCCCCCGGAATCTGTGGCTTCGCGCCTGATAATGCGGGCGCAGGGACGCGCAGTGTAGCGCGTTCGCCGGGTTTTGGCGCCGCACAGGGGTTTTAGCAACAAATTCTTCAACAGCTTTGAAAGTGCCGGGGGTGCTTTGCGCCCCTGTCGCGACACAAGGCCGCTCTCACAGGGGTACGCGATCTCCTGTGGGAGCGGCCTTGTGTCGCGATAGGGCTGCGCAGCAGCCCCCAAAATCATCAATAGCCAGGGCTATCGAAGTCGAGCTGCACCTCGAAATCCAGTGCCCGCTCCACCCCGGTCTCCAGCCGCCCATCGGCATGCAGGCGCAACCAGCGGTACCCCGGATGCTCTTCGCTCACCTGGAAGTCTTCGCTGCGCGCCGCGAACTGAATGCAGGTCGACGGCGTGGCCAGCAGGCGCCGCCCCCCTCGGACTTCATCCCATTCCTGATGCACATGCCCCCATAACAAAGCCCGTACCTGTGGATATCCTTCAACGATATCGAACAGCGCCTGGGCATTGCGCAAGCCGATCGGCGCGATCCAGGCGCAGCCGATGTCCACTGGCTGATGGTGGAAGCACACCAGGCAATGCCGCTCGCCGGCCTCTTTCAAGGCGGATTCCAGTACGGCCAGCTGGTCATCTTGCAGAAACCCGTGGGTAGCACCCTGCACGGCGGTGTTGAGCATGACCACCCGCCATGCGCCAATATCGGTCACCGCCTGCACCAGTTCCGGCGCCACCTGCGCCATCACCTGAGCCTCGTCATGGTTGCCCGGCAGCCAGCGAGTGGGTATGGCAAACGGTGCGGTCAGCTCCCGAAACGCTTCATAGGATGCCACGCTGGCATCCTGGGACAGGTCGCCCGTGCACAGCAGCAAGTCGACAAGCGGCTGCTCGCGCCGCACCTGGGCCACCACGTGGCGCAGGCTGTCGCGGGTCTTGAGGCCCAGCATGCTGCCAGCCGGGTCAGCGAACAGGTGGGCATCGGTCAGTTGCACCACGTGCACAGGGCGGGATTGGTCTGGCGGCGACAACGGCCATCTCCTCGAATGGATTCAGCGGGGATTATGGCTGGGCGACGGTGACGAGCAAACACCCGCAACCGACTCACGTCACAATTCAGCGAACACTTGCCAGTTCGTGGCCGCAAGCCAGGCAGTGGCTAAGCCATTCACCCAGGAACAGGTTGAGCTGGGCCTTTTCGTCCGGCTGGTGCATGGCGTCGTTCGGATACGGGTAGATGCTGCGCAGGCGCCGGGTGTGTTCGGCACTGACCACTTCGGCCATGCGCGCATCGTGATACACCTGCACTTCCAGGTGTGGCACTGGCAACCAGGGCAGGCTGTGTTCCTGGCGCACATGCAGGGTGGTGGTGTACGGGCAGGCCAGCACCACGTCGATTACCAGCACGCCGAGCATCTGGTCGCCCTGGGTCATGCCGATGCGGCGCGAGCTCTGGGTGGTGCGCATGTCGGGCAACAAGCGCATCAGCCGGGCGTAGTTGGCCTCGCAGGCTGCCTGCAGCCCGACCAGGTCGACTCGATAGCGCTCGCGCAGCAGGTTCACTTCCACATACCTCTTACTTCGTCACGGTTCAGCGCCAGCCATTGCAGGCCAATGATGGTTGCCGCGTTGCAGATGCGCCCGTCGCGCACCGCCTGCAGGGCATCCTCGAACGCCCATACGCGTACGCGAATGTCTTCGCCCTCCTCTTCCAGGCCATGCAGCCCTCCCGCGCCCTCGCTGCTGCAACGGCCGAGGAACAGGTGAACGTATTCGTCACTGCCGCCAGGCGACGGGAAGTAGCGGGTCATCGGCCACAGGGCGCTGAAGGTCAGGCCGGCTTCTTCTTCAGCCTCGCGATGGGCGACTTCCTCGGGCTGCTCGTCTTTGTCGATCAGCCCGGCAACCATCTCGATCAGCCAAGGGTTGGCGACCTTGTCCAGTGCGCCCACGCGGAACTGTTCGATCAGCACCACTTCATCGCGCGCAGGGTCGTACGGCAGCACGCATACCGCATCGTGGCGCACAAACAGCTCGCGACTGATCTCGCGCCCCATGCCACCGGCAAATAGCTCGTGACGCAGGCGTAACTTGTCGAGCTTGTAAAAGCCCTGGAAGCAATTGGCCCGCTCGATGATTTCGAAGCCCTTGGGCACAGCGTTCAACGCGTCTGACATGGAAATCCTCATTACCTCGAATACTGCTTCGCGCCATCCTACTCCGCACGCCTGTTGGTTTCATCCCTTTCCAGCAACCGCTGGCGCACTCGGGACAGCAGCCCTTCACTCTGTTAGCTTAGTGGCGAACTGAAGGCCGCGCAGACGGTCAAAGGCCGACTTTTCCCTGTTCTGCAAGGATCATCATGACACTTGTCAAACTGACTTCCGTGGCCGTGCTGGCACTCGCTCTGGGCGCCTGCCAGAGCCTGTTCACGCCCAACTACCGGGCCCCGCTCGAGGTCAAGCGCGACGCCTGGGAGCATGTCAAACCCGGCTGCAGCGAGAGCGACTGCCCGCTGGTGAACATCGACATGATCCACTTCCCGGCGCTGCCCAAGCTCGACGGCATCGTCGAAAAACGCCTGCTGCAACTGACCGAAGACAATCAGCATGGCACCGCACCAGGCACCCTGCAGGCCTACGAACAGCAATATCTGGCCAGTGCCGACAAACGTAACAGCAGCTACTTGCAAGCCAAGGTACGCGAGCAGCATGACGGGCTGGTGATCATCGAGTTGTCCAGCTACCTGGACAGCGGTGGCGCCCACGGCATGCCCGGCCGCGGCTTCATCAACTATTCACGCAAGCTGGACAAAGTGCTGACCCTGCAGGACATGCTGGTGCCCGGCCAGGAAGACACCTTCTGGAAAACCGTCGAAGAATCGCACCGTGCCTGGCTGATGAGCGTGGGTATGGACAAGGATGCCGAGTTCGTCAAGACCTGGCCGTTCAAGAAATCGCCGCACGTCGCCCTGACGTACGGCGCGGTAGTGGTCAAGTACGAGGTCTATGCCATCGCGCCCTATTCCATGGGCCACGTGGAACTGAAGATCCCCTACCCGCGCCTGAATGGCGTACTCAAGCCTGAACTGTTTCCCGGCCGCGGCTGAGGCTCAGTAACCCATGCAGCACACCTGCCAGCAGCAATGCTGGCAGGGTCGCGCCCAGTTCCGGCGCCTTGGCGGCAATCAGGTGATAGGCCACCGCCCCGGCAAACCAGGCCACCAACGCCTGCCAGTGCAAGCCATTGACCTGGGCTGGCAAACGGCGTCGACGGACCACGTAGTGGTCCATCAGCACCACACCGAACAGCGGTGCGAACACCGAGCCAATCAGCAACAGGAAGTTTTCGTACTGTGCCAGTGGCGCCAACAGGGCGATCAGGGTGCACAACACGCCGATGGCCAACGCCAGGTGCTCGACCTTCAGCGGTAGCAGCACACCGGTGGAAACCGCTGCCGAGTGAATGTCGGCGAAGGCCTTTTCCGACTCGTCCAGCAGAATAAGCAGCAGCGGAATCCCCATGCCGGCGCCCGCCAGGGCCAACAGCAAGGCATTGACTTCGCCACTGGCGGCGAACGCCAGCGTGTACGCCACGCCCAGGCTCATCAGCCAGGTGTTGCCGATGAAGTAGCCAACGACCGTACCGCCGAACACATGCTTGCCATTGCGGGCAAAGCGCGAGTAGTCCGCGATCAGCGGCAGCCAGGACAGCGGCATGGCGATGACGATATCGAAGCCAACCGCCAGCGACATCGAACCATCCCCGGCACGGTTCCACAGCTCCGCCAGGTCGGCCTTGGCGAACAGGTTCCAGGTCAGCCAGAGGCAGGCGCCCAGCAACAACCAGATGCCCCAGGCGCGCAGCACCTTGCGCACGAAGGCCAGTGGCCCGCTGACAGCCAGCAGGGTGGCCAGGGCACCGAAGCACAGGGTCCAGAGCATGGGGCTGTTCCAGGCACTTTCCTCACCGAACGCCCGTGCACCCAACAAGCTGGCAGCATCGCGCATGACGATGATCTCGAAAGCGCCCCAACCCACCAGTTGCAGCAAGTTGAGCAGCGCCGGCAAGCGCGCGCCATGGCTGCCCAGGCTGAGTTTCAGGGTACCCATGGCGGACAGCCCGGTGTCACTGCCGATAACCCCCGCCGCACCCAGCAACAGCACACCGACACCGGTGCCCAGGGCGATGGCCAGCACCGCGCCAGCAAGGCCCAGACCTGGCGCCAGCATGGCACCGACTTGCAGCACCATCAGGCCGATGCCGAGGGAAAACCACAGTGAGAACAGGTCGCGAGCACCGAAGATGCGCTGCTGGATGGGGATTGGATGGTCGGGAGAGAACTGGCTGGGTGATGTCATTGTCATGTCCGCAGGAATGATGGTGAGTGGCATGCACCACCCTGTGGGAGCGGGCTTGCCCGCGAACACCGGCAAAGCCGGTGCCATGCACCGCAGTGCTTGCTTCGCGGGCAAGCCCACTCCCACAGGGTAAGGTGCTGCGGTTTAGACTTTGTGGTACAGCTGGCTGCCTTCCTGGCGGAACCGCTCGGCCTGCTCACGCATGCCTTGCTCGACCGTCACATCCACGGCCTCGATCTTGGCAGCGTACTCACGCACTTCCTGGGTGATCTTCATCGAGCAGAACTTCGGCCCGCACATCGAGCAGAAGTGCGCGACCTTGGCCGATTCCTTCGGCAGGGTCTCGTCGTGGAAAGCACGGGCGGTGTCCGGGTCGAGGCCCAGGTTGAACTGGTCTTCCCAACGGAACTCGAAACGCGCCTTGGACAGGGCGTTGTCGCGGATCTGTGCACCCGGGTGGCCCTTGGCAAGGTCGGCGGCATGCGCGGCGATCTTGTAGGTGATGATGCCGGTCTTGACGTCGTCCTTGTTCGGCAGGCCCAGGTGCTCTTTCGGCGTAACGTAGCAGAGCATGGCGCAACCGAACCAGCCGATCATCGCCGCACCAATGCCCGAGGTGATGTGGTCGTAACCCGGCGCAATGTCGGTGGTCAGTGGGCCGAGGGTGTAGAACGGCGCCTCGTCGCAGCACTCCAGCTGCTTGTCCATGTTCTCTTTGATCAACTGCATCGGCACGTGGCCGGGGCCTTCGATCATGCATTGCACGTCGTGCTTCCAGGCAATCTTGGTCAGCTCGCCGAGGGTTTCAAGCTCACCGAATTGCGCGGCGTCGTTGGCGTCGGCAATCGAGCCAGGGCGCAGGCCGTCGCCCAGCGAGAAGCTGACGTCGTAGGCCTTCATGATTTCGCAGATTTCGTCGAAGTGGGTGTACAGGAAGTTTTCCTTGTGGTGCGCCAGGCACCACTTGGCCATGATCGAGCCACCACGGCTGACGATGCCGGTGACGCGCTTGGCGGTCAGGGGTACATAGCGCAGCAGCACACCGGCGTGAATGGTGAAGTAGTCCACGCCCTGTTCGGCCTGCTCGATCAGGGTGTCGCGGAACAGTTCCCAGGTCAGGTCCTCTGCCACACCGTTGACCTTTTCCAGGGCCTGGTAGATCGGCACGGTACCGATCGGCACCGGCGAGTTGCGAATGATCCACTCGCGGGTTTCGTGGATGTGCTTGCCGGTGGACAGGTCCATGACCGTGTCCGAGCCCCAGCGGATGCCCCAGGTCAGCTTGGCCACCTCTTCCTCGATCGAGGATCCCAGGGCGCTGTTGCCGATGTTGCCGTTGATCTTCACCAGGAAGTTGCGGCCGATGATCATCGGCTCGACTTCCGGGTGGTTGATGTTGGCCGGAATGATCGCGCGGCCACGGGCGATTTCCTGGCGAACGAATTCCGGGGTGATTTCTTTCGGGATGTTGGCACCGAAGCTGTGGCCGGCATGTTGCTCATTCAGCAGGCCGGCGGCGCGGGCCTCCTGTAGCTTCATGTTTTCGCGGATGGCCACGTATTCCATTTCGGCGGTGATGATGCCCTGACGGGCATAGTGCATCTGCGAGACGTTGGCGCCGGCCTTGGCCCGGCGCGGGTTGCGCACATGGGCGAAACGCAGCTTGGCCAGCTCTGCATCGTTCAAGCGCTGCTGGCCGAAGTCGGAGCTCAGACCTTCCAGGCGCTCGGTGTCACCGCGGGCTTCGATCCACGCCGAACGCACATCGGCCAGGCCTTTGCGCACGTCGATGATCACGTCGGGGTCGGTGTACGGGCCAGACGTGTCATACACCAGCACCGGGGCGTTGGCCTCGCCGCCGAAATCGGTCGGAGTGTCATCCAGGCTGATTTCACGCATGGGGACGCGGATGTCCGGGCGCGAGCCTTCGACATACACTTTGCGCGAACGCGGGAACGGTTGTACGGACTGCTGATCGACTTGTGCCGATTCGCTGAGGTTGATCGTTTTTTCTTGTTTGGTCATCACAGGCTCTCCTGACGGCTTCCTAGCAGTGGAATGTCGGGGTGAACCTGAAACGCGCGGACGCACCCTCTTTGGGTGCAGTGCCGGATATGGGGGTGCCTGAAGCTGTATGCAGCTGTGACAATCCCGGACCTGGCACAAGAGGCTCCCCGGGAAGGTGAGCAATCTTGTTCCCTACGCAGGCGCTAACCTGATCAGGTTCAACGGGATCCGCACCTCTGCGATCTCAGCCTTTGCTTCAAGGCACCCCGACAAGAACATGCGCAGTCTAGACTGGAGTGGTCAGCAAAGCCAAGCAGGTAAATGCGCGGATGATGAAAGGCACACCGAGCGATTGTTGCCGGGTGCGCATGGCACTACACTGGCCCATCGCTCGATACTCAACAGTTCAGTAATTAAATTTCGTACAAGGATTGCCTCTATGCTGCGCAAACTCTCACTGGCGATAGCCGTGTCTTGTGCGTCCAACGGAGTGGTCTGGGCAGCGGACGTGCCCTCGACAGTCAAGACCGATCTGGTCAGCGTCTACCAGGAGGCAGTGGACAACAACGCCGACCTGGCTGCCGCACGCGCCGATTACGGTGCGCGCCGCGAAGTGGTGCCGCAGGCCCGCGCCGGGTTGCTGCCAAACCTGTCGGCCGGTGCCGAGATGATGAACACCCGCACCAAGCTGGACGAGCCGTCCATGACGTCCAATCGCAGCGGCAACTCCTGGAGCGCGACCCTGGCTCAACCGATCTTCCGCGCAGATCGCTGGTTCCAGCTGCAAGCCGCCGAAGCAGTCAACGAACAGGCAGCCCTGGAGCTGTCGGCGACCGAGCAAAACCTGATCCTGCAAACCGCGCAAAACTACTTCGCCGTCCTCCGTGCCCAGGACAACCTGGCCGCCACCAAGGCAGAAGAAGCTGCCTTCAAGCGCCAGTTGGATCAGTCCAACGAGCGTTTCGACGTGGGCCTTTCGGACAAGACCGACGTGCTGCAATCCCAAGCCAGTTATGACACTGCACGCGCCAACCGGATCATCGCCGAACGCCAGGTGCAGGATGCCTTCGAGGCCTTGGTGACCCTGACCAACCGTGAGTACACCTCTATCCAGGGCGTGGTGCATAGCCTGCCGGTACAAGTGCCAACGCCCAACGATGCCAAGGCCTGGGTCGAAACCGCCGGGCGCCAGAACCTCAACCTGCTGGCCACCAACTACGCGGTTTCTGCCGCAGAAGAGACCCTGCGTCAGCGCAAGGCCGGGCATGCACCGACCCTGGACGCCGTGGCCAAGTACCAGAAGGGTGACAACGACAGCCTTGGCTTCACCAACCCATCGCAACTGGGGGTGCGCTACAGCGGCGATGTCGAGCAGACCAGCGTTGGCCTGCAACTGAACATACCGATCTACAGCGGCGGCCTGACCAGCTCGCAGGTACGCGAGGCTTACCAGCGCCTGAGCCAGAGCGAGCAACAGCGTGAAAGCCTGCGCCGCCAGGTCGTGGAAAACACCCGCAACCTGCACCGCGCAGTGAACACCGATGTGGAACAGGTGCAGGCGCGCAAGCAGTCGATCATTTCCAACCAGAGCGCGCTGGAAGCCACCGAAATCGGCTACCAGGTCGGTACCCGCAACATCGTCGACGTGCTTGATGCCCAGCGCCAGCTGTACACCTCGGTGCGCGACTACAACAATAGCCGTTACGACTACATCCTCGACAACCTGAGCCTGAAGCAGGCAGCCGGCACCCTGAGCCCGCAAGACCTGCAGGACCTGAAGCGCTACCTGAAACCTGACTACAACCCGGACAAGGACTTCCTGCCGCCGGACCTGGCGGCAGCAGCGGCCAAGAACTTCGAGCGCAGGCCTTGAGATAGGGGCTGGACTCTTCGCGGGCTTGCCCGCTCCCACACGGTGCCAGGCCTGAAGGCATGATGCACCTGTGGGAGCTGGCTCGCTGGAGATAGGCCTCCAAAATCTCCAGCCCTGAACGACAACGCCTAGGCGGCTACGGCAATCGTCGAGTCGATGCGTTGAACCGACATATCACCAATTAGCGCAGGCCCCGCAGGTTCAGGGGCGAACGCAGCCATTGCATCAACAAGATTCCCCAGGTTCGGTAGCGAGTGCTCGACAGCAAACAGCGACGCCCCTGCGGAAAGGGCTGAAACCTCTGGCACGGCAACCGCTTCAGATGTGACCATTGCCGGCTGCGCAAAGATAAAGTCCTCCGCTGTCACCTGCGCAACTTCGAGCGCATCCAGGTACAGCATCTTCACAATACCTTCCTGCCCCGGCACTGCCTGGGTATCAACGGCTACACCGTGGATCTGCGCAAAGTCATTGAGTTTGAAGCGCTGGACTTTGCTGACGTGCAGATCCTCGAAGCGACTGATGCCTACCTGGGTCAGGTCAATCTTGTCGATACCGTGTCGGAACCCCCGAAGGGTGTTCTTGTAATCGCTCACACCTTCTTGTTTTGTCACCAGAAACACGCTGGGCGCAACCGTCGGCGGGGAATATATCGTGCCTGCCAACGAAGCCACCAACTGCCCGGAGGCGTCACTGGCAAGCGACACGCCACCTGCACCACCGGTAAGCAGAACATTCGCGCTGACAGGCGGGGTCGTCTGCTCTTCAGGGCTGCCCTCGAAATAACCTGGTGCAGCGGTGAAAGCGTCAAGGAAACGGAAGTTCGCTGACCGCAGTTCGGCAATCGTAGTGTCCGCAAGCGTCAGCTTCTGCCCACTGCCAAGGTCGAGCACAGTCGAATTGCCGTCCTGTTGCATCTGCAAGTCAGCAAACCCTGAACCACCAAAGCCGACCAGGTCGATCACCTCACGCGAAGTCTCGAACTGCTTGAGTACATCATTACCGCCTGCACGCCTGTGGATGACAAAGCGGTCGGTACCCTCACCCCCCTTGAGGAGATTGTACCCACGGCCACCATCCAGTAATGCCCCGGCGGTCCCGGCAATCAAGGTATCGTCGCCATCACCACTGATAAGGTTTTGCACCGAACCAGGGGCTATGGTGAGCGCCGCACCGGCAATACTGGCGCTGCCGCTGGCCAGATCCACCGAGATACTGCGACTTACTGCAGCCGCGTTCAACGTATTGCGCCCGCCAGCGGTGCCGCTGATGGCATCGTCAAGCTTCGCGCGCCCTGGGTTTTCTGCCACCAGGTTCGCGTAGTCGTCGGTGAAGTAATAGACATCATCGGTGGTGCCGGGGCTGCCGACGAGGCGCAGCGTCCAGCGATCAAGCGTTAGCGGTAAGCCAGCAACAGCATTACGCACCTCAAGCTTCCACTCCCCAGCCGAGCGCTCTGCGCGATGATGGGTCGACATGAACCCATATTTGAACGCCCCTGAACGCGAATCGCCCAGATCGTCATCACCCGAGCCCGGCGCCTTGCCTGTGCGATCGAGCAGTACGCTGCGCGTGCCGCCAGGCGACACCAGCGTGAGCGTCATGTCGCCAAGGCGGCCGACCATCGAGTGGACATCGACCTCCACATGCTCCACCAGCAAATCAGCCGGCAGGGTCAAAGACAAAGTCGCAACCTGCCCCGCCGCAACCTGTTGAGCCACTGGTTCACTGCTGGCTGTCAGCAGCCGTTCATTGGCCTTGGTCGCCCGGCTCCCCCAGGACTCGGCAAGGCGCACCGCGGCGCGGGCGTCGATCATGCCAAAGCCATAGTCGTGGCTGGCGTGCATGCCACCGCCATTCCAATTGCGCCCTGCGTTGTAAGCCCATTGGGTTGATGCGTCATCCACTTTGCGCGCAGACAGTGCGAGGATCTGCTGAACATCCCGGTAACCCAACCCCGGGTTGGCCTGCAACATCAACGCCACCACGCCTGAGACGATCGGCGCGGCGAAGCTGGTGCCCTGAGTCGTGCTGTAGGCGCTGCCGACCGACGCACCGCGCTCCGCTTCAAGGCTGACGCCACTGGATAAAACATGGCTCCCCGGTGCAGCGACCAGCAAGCTGGAACCTGGATTGGAAAAGGGTGCCGTGGCAGCTTGCAGCACCGAGAGGTCTGCCTTTGCATTGATGGCCGCCACTTCAATGGCGTGGCGGTTGTTGTTGGTCAGCGAGCCCTGTGCATTACCGCCTTTATGGCGCTGGTTGCCACCAGAGGCAACGACGATGGTGCCTAGCCCGCCACGGCCGTTGGTGGCGGCAAGCGTAGTGCTGAATGCCAGCGCCAGAGCAGTATCGACTTTTCCTTCTGGAACATTTGTGAGCCCGAAGTCCGTTTTGAAACCCCAACTGTTGTTGGCTATGTCGTAGTTGACCATTTGCCCCAGATTGGTCAGGTCATCGCCTTTGTTGGCCAGGTAGTGCCCGCCGATCTTCGCCTCATATGCGATGCCGATCCCTCCTTGATCATTGCGCGCGCCAACCATGACCCCAGCCACTTGAGTGGCATGATTGGACGCCAGAGCGGGCAGCGTGCCATTGGTGCGTTGGGTTTGCAGCCAGATGGGATCGATATTCGGCTTGAGATCGGGGTGCCCGATGTCGAAGATTTCCGGCGCCACGGCAAACTCCCCTCCCGGCTCGAACTGCCCTATCCTCACCCCCTTGCCCGTGAAGTCACGCCATACCGGCGCGACATTGATCTCGTCCAGATACCACTGCCGCCCCGACAGCGGGTCAGCGGGGGATTGTTCATGGCGCAACGTTACCGGTGCCCGCAAGGGTGCTGATGCAGCACTGCCCACCTCGGTCACACTCATGGACGCGTTGCCGGCAGCATCGACCAAGTCGTAGCGGAAACTGACATCACCGTCATGGCCTGGTAACGGCGTGACCTCCACATCACCCTGCTCGTTCAGCCGCACTGTTGCACCCTTGCCAGCGCTGACTGAGGCGATGCGCAATGGCCCGCTGCTGCCAAGTGGCTGATCATTGCCCAGCAGCGCCGTTGCAGGGACTATTAGCGCCGTATCAGTGGTGGCGAATGTAGCCAGTTGCTCAGGCGAGAGCCTGTCGCCGATTGGCATGGCGCCCCCGCCGAGAAGATCGACGGCAGCAATGTCGGCGAAGCTGAGTTTCTGGATGTTGCTCAAACTCAGACGGCCATCTCGTCCCGCCACGGTGTCGGTGATCAGGTGGCCCGATTCGGTACGTGTGATCAGGTACTCGTCGTGAGCACCATGCAAACTGACCAGGTTGGTGCCCGCGCCTCCGTCGATCGTGGCATCGCCGCGTCCGGCCTCGATCACGTCATCGGCAGCACCGCCCGTAATCTGATCAGCGCCACCACCGGCGTAAATGATACTTCCGCCCGCCGAGGCCCGGATGCGATCCCCCTTGGGGCCCGCATAGATCACCGACTTGCCGGTACCACCAATGATGTCGTTACGGCCCGTACCGCCAACCAGCACATCGTTGCCGCCACCGCCAATCAGCAAGCTGTCGCCCGAGCCGCCCTTGATGAAAACTCCGCGTTGACCGCCGCTGGCGATGATGTCCTTACCCCGCCCGCCTTGCGCAATGGTCAGCCCGGCCTTGGCCATGTTCAGCCCAACGCCATGCTCCCCCACGATCAGTGCCGTGTCGCGCCCACCATTGCCCTGCATGTTCGCCCAATCGTCGCTGGCACTGATCACGAATACATCGTCGCCCGCCCCGCCGTGATAGGTGTTGCTGCCACCGCCACCAACCAGCCAACTGCCCTCTGGGGCCGCGGTCAAGACATCATCGCCCGCGCTGCCGTACAGCGTCTGTACGCCGAGCGCTGCGGCGTCCAGCGTGCTGCCTTGAGCACTCTGGCTGATGTAGGCCCTTCGGGAAGTGGGCCCGCTTGACGAAGTCAGTAGAGTGCCACCCTCCTGGGCCTCGATCCGATTACCGACGGTATCGGCGAGAAACCTCACCGCCAGTACTTCCCGGTCCTCACCATTAACAGTGAAAGCGCCTCGGGAAATGACCTCGTTACCCTGACGCACCTCTCCTACCGGCTCGACCTGGCCGAGCTTGATCTGGCTAATGCCATGCTCCTGCAATGCCCTCAGCTCACCGGCATCGGCACGCCCGTCGTGGTTGCCATCGACCCACACCTTCAATTGCGCCCAGACGGCGTCTTCAACATTGATGACGCCATCGGCGTTGGCGTCAACACTTGCCAGGGCGGCGAAGCCATCCTTGAACGGCGTTTCACCAGAGCTGCCATCGCTGCCTGCCTTGCCGCCGTAGTATTCGGAGAACAGCTGGCTGACGTTGCTCACCTGGCCGGTACCGTTGTCATGCACCAGCATGCCGGTCAGCCGGTCTGCCCAGCCGGTGCGGCGCAGTGAACCACTGTTATCGATATCGAACAGTACGCCTTCCTCGATACCCGTCAGACCAACGCCCTTGCCGCTGAGGTCGAGCAAGAGCGGGTCGACAAACGTGTTCACCGTAGTCATTGCTGCCAACCCGTTGAGTACCACGGCATTGCGCAGGCTGAAATCCGGTTGTTCATTGCCATCACGATAGAACTGAGCCAGGTGCTGATTGGGTCGCACGTTGGGGTCGATCTGGAGCTCGCCGGGGCGAACACCACCGGTGGCCAAACTGCCCAACTGAGCGGAGGTGAAGTCGGTGTTGTCGAGGGTGCTGTCGGTGAATGCGATACTGTGGGTCAGGCGACGATCGACGTAGCCGTTGGAGACGTCATTGCGGATATCGTCCTGGCCTTGGAGGTCGCGGCGGGATTCGGTTGTGGGGGTGATTTCGATGTTCAAGGATGGATCTATAGCCCCTGGATTCTCAGAATCTACGAGTTCGGAGATCACACTGGCCAAGCCATTTCCCGCAACTTCTCCTATTGAATAAAGAAAAGATGCAATGGCGGTCGGCGAATCAATACGAGATTTCCAGTACTTGGCCATGCCACGCATATCATCCGGAGCCACTACAGTGCTATTAGCCATTCTACTATCAGTCTGAATGGACAACCAAAACTCACTACCCGGGCTTCCCGCCGCATCCAGTACCTTTTTCCAATATGACTCGCGATACTCCGGATCGGTTAACTCAAACACAGAGTTCAAAGTCCAGGCATCTTTCGACCTACCCAAGCTTTTAAATACGTCACTATGGAAATCCCAAACCTCCATATGATTTGGATCACCATCTAACGTACCATCCATCACCCTGCGCTCTTGAAGCTCCAAATAAGCTTTCCCCATTTCCAATCTTACTTCTTCAACATCTGCCTCGCTCATGGGGCGCCCGGCATCTGCCTCAGTTCGTTTCATGAAATTTATAGCAGCCAACCCTGCTATGGAGTTGCCTTTAGCAACGCCATTGGCAAGCACGGCATATCGATCCCCCTTCATAGCCATATAGTCATACATATCCCCAACACCTTTGGACTCAAAAATTTTACGCGCAACCGCTATATCTTCTTTTGTCAACCCCGACATTTGCCACCTCATCTTCTGCTATTGATTAAAAAATCGACCACTGAGCGCCTCACTTCCAACCACCGCACTAACTTATCAGGGCGCATTATCACCTTGACGAGTACGTCTCCAAACACTACAAATGTCATTCCGCACGAATAGTAATTCGGCACTTTCGGGCGCCAGCTGCAATACCCCACAGCAGCCAAGTCATCGAGCTCACCCTGCCAATAGATAAGCTTCTTGTGATTTTCAAAAATCGTGTCACGCGCCTCTACACGATAGAGGCTGCTTGACTCATCGTACTCAGCAAGCGTTATTGTTTCTGCTGGGCTTTTCCGCAAAAGAAAATCGAGTTGACGCCGTAAATCCCCCTCTCTTGCAGTTATCGGGCCCACTGCGACCAACAGCCCCTCATGCTCCAAGCCCTGCCGGAACACTAGACTGTCATCCGCCGGCTCGAGCTCTGGCCAGGTCATTGACAAAAATACAGATACCAGGTTTGCGTCACAGCCTTTTTTGTTATAAATAAAGCCAGGATCAAAAGAGCTTTTTCCCTCATATTCTGGCCAAAATGGAAAGTACAACCTAGAGAACTTGTACACTTCCCCTGAAATTCTGCCGCACACGAAAGGATCAAACGTTACCTCCCCTGGCTTCCAAGGTTCGCTTTTCCAAGCCACAACTATCATCACCAGCACGGGAGTCAACAAGAGTACAGCGGAGCAAAGCCTCAAAAAATTCCAAGCCCATAGGAAAAACAAACATGGTATTTTTCTCATAATGACTTAGCGCTCCTTCAGCTTTCTCGGACATGCAACCAAAAGAGGGCAGAATCTAACTTTGATCATTTCCCTTCTCCTTGCCTTACACCTCGCCTTGCAATTCTTCAATTCTATTAACCACACACCTCAACTCACCCCGCAAAAAATCAACACTCACAAGAGCCTGCCCTCTTATCACGCTAAGCCTGACGCGCCTCTTCCACATCGGACATTTCCATCCTGATTATTTATCGACCCGATACCTCGCAGCATTCATGAAAAACTCACCCACTGCCAAAGCAATGTTATGCCACTCCCCAAGCCTCTCCCATAAAAATTCCACATTAACAATTGCATCCCCTCCGGGTATCAAAAACTTCAAATAGCAACGCGAGTAATTGGCCTTGGGTTCCACCCAGTTGCAATAACCGATGTATTGCATGCGTCCCTTGGCCTCCAGCCAGAAAAAGCCCTTGCGCCGATTAGGAAATTCACTATCAACACCCTCGAGAAAATTTAGTCCGAGATCTTCGTTCAGCTTGCTAGCCTTAACTAGAGCCGCGGGTGTTTCACGAAGATAATGCTGGAGCTGTTTTCTCAACCCTGCTTCCCCATGCAGCCAAGGCCCAATTGCGACCGATATCCCATCAAAGCGAAAAGACGTCGCCTCACCGTAAGAGACGGGCTGCATCTCCGGCCAACTCATTGCCATATAGAGTGACGCCAAGTTTGCACCACAGCCTTTTTTGATATTTATAAATACCGGCTCCCAAGAACTCTTGCCCTCATCCCCAGACCAATAGATCACATACTTCCTAGGGAGCTCATAAACAACACCCGAGACCTTTCCACACACCATTGGATTAGGGGTCGTCAGCTTCTTCGGCGCCCAAGTCGGGGTAACAACAATGGCGACCAACAACCACGCCACACTTAGCAACAACAACAATTTGCTAAAACCCCACAGCACCAAACCAAATCTTCTACACAGCGCAATTAGCTTTCCGAACAGCACCTTCACAAAGAGAAAGATATACCTGCAACCAATCATCACCCCTCCCTAGAGCCAGTCTGCCCATATCAGCCACTAAGCAAACTTCGCTTCAGACAATGCATGAACTTCTCCAAAATTTCTTTCGCACAACACGGAAATGCTGCTCCCAGCCCCAAACGCATCTGAACCACCGAGACCGACAGCACAGCAACTCGCCATGCCAGCCAATATTATTGGCACTACAGATCCGCATTAAGCTCCAAGCCGCTCTATATACAATGCACGCATTTTTATATTTCATTCATCGCTCCTTCAGACTTTCCTTTGCATGCCGCTGCAGGGGACTCAAGAAGAAACTGATAACCCTGCGCCTATCCACAATCACTTCTGCACGCACAGCCATGCCTGCCGTCAACGGCAAGTCATTATCCCCTACGCGCAAAGCTTCCTTGGCCAACTTGATTCGAGCGCTATACAAAAGACCGTGCCGGTCATCCTCAATGGCATCATCGGAAATACTCTCCACCACCCCCGGTACAACGCCATACCTAGTAAAGGTGAATGTCTCGATCTTCACTTCCACGTGCTGACCCGGAAAAACAAAGCCGATATCTTTGTTCTCGACTTTCACTTCCACTTCCACCGGCTCGCCCGTCGGCACAATGACCATCAGTGTCTGCGCGGGTGTAACCACCCCGCCCTGTGTATGGATCGCCAACTGCTGGACGGTGCCGTCAACGGGGGATGTCAGTACCTTGAGGCGATGCCGCTGCTCGGCCTTGTTCAACTCCTGCTCAAGGGTTGCAATGCGCCGTTGCGCCTCACCGTGAAGGTCGAGCATGGCTCTGCGCAGTTGGGCAATGGCACCGCTACGGCGGTGCTGAGCAGCAAGCCGTGCAGCGTTCAGTTCGTCGATGCGCGAGCGCTGGAGTGCCAGTTCGCGTTCCTGCTCCAGGCGGGCCTGCTCCTTTTCCAGGTAGGTGTGCTTGGCCACGGCCGATTCGCTGAACAACAGCTTGTAATCCGCCGTCAGTTGGCGGGTGATCACCAACAGTTGCCGGAGCGCGTCAGCCCGGCCCTGGGCGGAACGGATTTCGGCAGCGCGTTGACCGATTTCGGCATCGGCCTGTTCCAGCGTGGCCTGCAACTCCAGGTATTGCCCCTCCAGCCAGCGCTGCGCGCCTGCCTGCTGCGCGGCCGTGGCCTGCGGTATCAATGGTGCCAGGGAGGCAGGTGCCACATCGCCGTCCAGCGCACTCAGCAGTGTGCTGGCGCGGGCCTGATCGATCTGTGCAGCCAGCAGTTCGCTGCCCAGGCGCTTGATATCAGCCTCGGTCAACTGCCCTTCCAGTTCGACCAGCACATCGCCTTTGCGCACCGGCTGGCCATCGACGACGTGGATCGACTGCACCACCGCGACCTCGCTGGCCTGTATCAACTTGCTCCTGCCACTGGGCACGATCTTGCCTTCGGCACTGGCGATGACATCGATCTCACCGATGCAAGCCCAGGCAAGCGCCAGCCCGATGAACATCAGCAGGCTCCACTGCAGGTAGCGCGGCAAGGGATGCACTGGCGTTTCCTGCAAGGACAGTGCCGCAGGTAAAAAGGCCAGTTCGTCGGCTTCACGTACGGGGCCGTCCATGCACCGGCGCTTTCGCCATGCCGTCCTCCACGCATCCCGGTAGCGCTCGGCAAGGTCCTTGAACGCCACACTCATACGGCGGCCCCGAGCTGCAGTTGATGCAGGTAGGCATAGGTGCCCTGTGGATAACCCAGCAGCTCATCATGAGTCCCTTGCTCGATGATCTGCCCACGCTCCATGACCACGATGCGGTCGGCATGGCGTACTGCCGAAAGCCGATGGGCAATGATGATGACCGTGCGCTGCGCGCAAATCCGCGCCATGTTCTGCTGGATGATCCGTTCGGACTCATAGTCCAGCGCACTGGTGGCTTCGTCGAAAATGAGGATGCGTGGGTTGCCGAACAGCGCTCGGGCGATGGCTATGCGCTGTCGCTGCCCACCCGACAGGCTGGCGCCGTGCTCACCAATCAGGGTTTCGTAGCCATCCGGTAATTCGAGGATGAACTCGTGAGCACCCGCCAGCGTCGCTGCGGCGATCACTTCTTCAAGCGGTGCTGCTGGGTTGCCGAGGGCAATGTTCTCGCGCACGGTGCGCCGAAAAAGCACGTTGTCCTGCAACACCACGCCGATCTGCCGACGCAGTGACGCCACATCGGCTACCGCCAGGTCAGCACCGTCGAGCAATACCCGCCCCCGCTCAGGTGAGTACAGCCGCTGAATCAAGCGTGTCAGCGTGCTCTTGCCTGACCCCGAGCGACCTACAACGCCTATCACTTCTCCGGCGGCGATCTTCAGGCTGACATCGCGCACCACTTCGCCCCCGTCCGGCCGATAGCGAAAACACACACGATCGAGTTCGATCTGCCCGACAAGTGTGGGCAGCACCGTGCCCTTGCCTTGGTTGACCTCGGTACGGGTGTTGAGAATGTCGCCCAGGCGTTGAATCGATACCCCTGTCTGCTGGAAGCTGGTCCAGAGTTGGGCCAGGCGGATGATGGGCTGCGACACGCGCCCTGCGAGCATGTTGAAGGCGATCAGCTCGCCCACCGTGAGTGCGCCTTCGATGACCAGCCGGGCCCCCAGCCACAAGGTGGCTACCGTGACCAGCTTGCCGATCAGGCCGACGCTTTCATTGGCCAGACTGGAAAGGTTCTGGGTCTTGAAACTGGCAGATACATAAGCGGCCAACTGATCATTCCAGCGCCGGGTCACCTGAGGTTCCACGGCCATCGACTTCAGTGTGTCGATGCCGTTGACCGCCTCGACCAAAAAAGCCTGGTTCTCGGCGCCGCGTTGGAAGCTTTGATCAATCAACGCCCGCAGTAGCGGAGTAACGACCAGGGATACGAGAAAGTAGAAAGGCAGCGAGCCAACGACGACCAGCGTCAACCATCCGCTATAGAGGAACATGACAGCGATGAAGACCACCGAGAACAGCACATCCAGCACTAGCGTGATGCTGTTGTTGGTCAGGAAACTTCTGATGTTCTCCAGTTCTCGCACTCGGGCAACCGAGTCACCGACTCGCCTGGCGTGAAAATAGGCGGTTGGAAGATCGATCAAATGCCTGAACAGTTTTGCACCCAGTTCGACATCGATTCTTGACGCTGTATGAGCTGCCACATAGGTACGCAACCCACTCAGCAATGTTTCAAACAGAACGACGACCAATAAACCCAAGGCGATAACATCCAGCGTGGTCAAACCGCGATGCACCAGGACTTTGTCCATTACCACCTGAAAGAACAAAGGCGTCAGCAAAGCCAGTATCTGAATGACCAGGGAAACCACGAGCACTTCGCCAAATAGCCGCCTGTACTTCACCAGAGCAGGAATGAACCAGGTAAAGTCGAAGCGCGACAGCCCTAGGGGCAACTGGGCATCGGAGCGAACCAGAATGAGTTCTCCCGACCAGCGCACCACCAGTTCCGCGAGGGTCAGCGCTTGCGGCGCGCGGGAGTGCGGGTCCTGCACCAGAACCTGCTCGCCCTCCACGCGCGCGATGATGAAGTATTCACCACGCGTATCCACTGCAATAGCGGGCAAAGGAGTATGCTGCAGCCGAGCCGGATCGACGCTGCGGTGTCTGGCCTTGAGGCCCAGTTGCTGAAATGCCCGAAGTAGTGTGCAGGTAGAGAAACGCTCACCCGCTGCTGCATGATCGTGCTGCAACTGCTCGGCAGAGACGGCAACACCATGGTAACGCGCCAGCGTGATAAGACACACCAGCCCACTTTCAATAGTGTTGGCATTGCCATCAGATAAATCAGCCATCACGCCACCTCTTATGAAAACCGGACATGAGGCGATACTAGCCCGAAGCAATAGGACAAACGTCCTACAAGCTTCCGACACAAGCGTGTGACACTTCTGACTTTTAAAGTCTATTCGTAGGAAGTTTCCTAACGGCGAGAAATCCAGTGTAGGAAGTTATAACTTACGCCGTAGGAATAAATAACCAGAATCAGACATACCCACTCTAGACCGGGTCTTTGAGTGGATATGTCGATTATCAGCGGATCAAGGCCCCCAGACCCTCGAGCAATCGCTGCAAAGCCCCCTGATTGGCCCGCATCACCGCCCTGCCCGCCTCGCCCATGCGCTGGGCATCCTGCGGCAGTTCCACCAGACGGCGCACCGCGCCGGCCAGCCCGTCAGCATCATCCACCTGCTGCAACGCACCCGCCTCGCGCAGCATCGCGCTGATTTCGAGGAAGTTGAACACATGCGGCCCCATGAGCACCGGCAAGGCCAGCGCCGCAGGCTCCAACGGATTGTGCCCACCGGTCGGCACCAGGCTGCCACCGACGAAGGCAATATCGGCCAGGGCATACAGGAACAGCAGTTCGCCCATGGTGTCGCCCAGCAATACCTGCGTTTGCGCATCGACCAGCGTGCCGGCAGAGCGGCGCACGGTGGTGAACTGCTCGCTGCACAGCGCATGCACTGCATTGAAGCGCTCGGGATGGCGCGGCACCAGGATCAGCAAGGCATCGCCATGCACCTGCAACAACTGCCGATGCGCCTGCAGGATCAAGGCATCTTCACCTTCGTGGGTGCTGGCGGCGATCCACACAGGGCGCTGGCCGCCCCCCCACTGTTCACGCAATGCCCTGGCGCGCGGCAACAGCTGTTCGTCGATCGTCAGGTCGAACTTGATCGAACCGGTGACTCGCACGCGCTCAGGGCGTGCACCCAGGTCACGGAAGCGCTGGGCCTCGGTTTCGGTCTGCACGGCAATCAGGCTCATCTCGGCCAGCATCGGCCGGGTCAGCCTGGCAAAGCGCCCATAGCCACGGGCCGAGCGCTCGGACAAGCGCGCATTGGCCAGCGCCACCGGAATGCCGCGCCTGGCACACTGGTGAATGTGGTTGGGCCAAAGCTCGGTTTCCATGATGATGCCCAGCTTAGGCTGCACATGATCGAGAAAACGCCCCGCCGCCCAAGGCAGGTCGTAGGGCAGGTAGCAATGCTGCACGCGCGGTTCGTCGGCGAACATGGCGCGGATGCGTTCAGAGCCGGTAGGGGTCATGCAGGTCAGTGTGATCGGCAGCTCCGGGTAAGCCTTGAGCAAGGAACGCACCATGGGTGCGGCCGCAATGCTCTCGCCCACCGATACCGCATGTACCCAGATACCACCCTGGCGCATGGCCGGCAGCTTGAAAGCGAAGCGCTCGCCGATACGCTGGCCATAGGCCGGCGCCTTGCGCGCGCGCAGGTACAGGCGCAGCGCAACCAGCGGCAGGCCCAGGTGAAACAGCAAGGTATAGAGAGTTCTGTTCATGGCGGCTAAGTCTACCCGATCGCGCGAAGGTGCACTGCAAAGCGCTCGGCCAGCCACTGCGCAGCCGGGCCCAGAGGTTCATCGCGGCGCCAGGCCAGCTCTGCCACCAAGGCCGGCGGCCGCCAGTCGCTGTCCAGTTCGACCATGTGCGCCTGGTAGGTCGGGTACTGCACCACATGCCGGGGTAACCAGGCCCAGCCCAGGCCGCGCATCAGTAGTTCGGCCATGGCGTAGAAGCTGTCGGCACGCCAGACCTGCGGGCTGATCGCTTCGCCGCCGGGGTAACCGCTTTGTTGTGGCGTGATCAGCAACTGCCGGTGGCGGGCCAATTGTTGCCGGGTAACCCGGCCTTCGCCCGCCAGCGGGTGGCCGACCGCGCACACCGTGACCATCTCCACGCTGCCCAAGGCACGGCGTTCCAAGGAAGCCGGGATGCTTTCGTGGAGGAAGAAAAGGCCCAGATCGGCGCGGCGCTCCACCAGCTTGCGCGCCACATCGCCCTGGGCTCCGCTGGCCAGTTGCACCTCCAGGAACGGGTAGCGGCTAGCCAGTTCGTCGAGGCTGTCGATCACCGGCTGATATGGCATGGCTTCGTCCTGAGCGACCCGCAGCAAGGCCTCCTGCCCGCGCATCAGGGCCAGGGCGCGGCCATCCAGGCGTTCGCACTGGCGTAACAATTCGCGGGCGTCTTCCAGCAAGGCGCTGCCGTTTTCAGTCAATTTCGGTTGCCGGCCGCTGCTGCGCTCGAACAGGGTGACCCCTAGGTCTGTTTCGAGCAGCGCGATGGCGCTGCTGATCGCCGACTGGGCTTTGTGCTGCTCACGTGCCACCGCGGAGAACGAGCGCAGTTCTGCAACGCGCAGAAAGGTACGCAATTGTTCAAGGTTCCATTGCTCGGCCATCAACCTATCTCCCCAATTGATAGGTAATGACTTTACCCCATCCAGGCAACGTCTAGAATGCTCGCTCAGTAACGGAGGATCCCGCCATGAATGCCTATACCTACCTCGCCATTGCCATCTGCGCCGAAGTCGTCGCTACCGCCTCGATGAAGGCGGTTAAAGGCCTGAGCACGCCGTTGCCACTGCTGCTGATGGTGGTTGGCTATGGCATTGCGTTCTGGATGCTGACGCTGGTGGTACGCAGCATTCCGGTGGGGATTGCCTATGCCATCTGGTCGGGGCTGGGGATTGTGCTGATCAGTGTGGCGGCGCTGGTGATCTATGGGCAGAAGCTGGATATGCCGGCGATGCTTGGCATGGCCATGATCGTGGGTGGCGTGGTGGTGATTCAGCTGTTTTCGAAGACCGCTGGGCATTGAGAGCCGGTGTGCGGGGCTCGCCGACGATAGGGCCCTCACAGGTATAGCCTGTATACTTGCCAGCTGTCCCAGTCTTCGAGGTACCGCCATGCCATCTGCCATTTCCACTGACGTGCTGATCGTCGGCGCCGGGGTCGCAGGCCTCTGGCTCAATGCCCGCCTGCGCCGCCTGGGCTACTCGACAGTACTGGTGGAGCGCGCCAGCCTTGGCGGCGAGCAGACCATCAAGTCGCAGGGCATCATCCATGGCGGCACCAAATACGCCCTGCACGGCGCCCTGACCGGCGCCTCGGAAGCCATCGCCGACATGCCGCGCCGCTGGCGCGAGGCCTTGGCCGGCAACGGTGAACTCGACCTCGGGCGTACCCGCCTGCTCTCCGATGCCCACTACCTGTGGTCGCCGGGCACCTTGGCCGGCAACCTCACAAGCTTCTTCGCCAGCAAAGCCGTGCGCGGTCGGGTCGACCAGGTCAAGGGTGACCAGTTGCCACCGGCACTGCAGGACCGCGCGTTCAAGGGCAAGGTGTACCGCCTGGCGGAACTGGTGGTCGATGTCCCCAGCCTGCTGGCCAACCTGGCCGAGCTGGCCGGCGAGTCCTTGCTGGCAGGTGAACGCATCGAACCCTTGCGTGAAGCTGATGCGTTGGTCGGCCTGCGTGTGGACGACCGGGAAATCCGTGCCCAGCGCATCGTGTTGAGCGCCGGAGCCGGCACCGAAGGCTTGCTGCAGGCGCTGGGCCTGGATCAGCCGGCCATGCAAACCCGCCCGCTGCACATGGTCATGGCCAAGGGCCCGAACCTCAAACCTTTGTACGCCCACTGCCTCGGCGGCGGGCCCAAGCCGCGGGTAACGGTGACCACCCATCCGGCAGCCGATGGCCAGTGGGTCTGGTACCTCGGTGGGGACCTGGCCGAAGCCGATGGCGTGGCGCGCGAGCCTGCAGCGCAGATTGCTGCAGCGCAGAAGGAAATCGCCAGCCTGCTGCCATGGGTCGACCAGAGCCTGGTGCGCTGGGCCACACTGCGCGTCGACCGCGCTGAGCCGGCACAATCTGGCCTGGTACGCCCGGACAACGCCTTCCTTGCCGACCAGCAGCGTCTGCTGGTGGGCTGGCCGACCAAGCTGGCACTGGCACCGGACTTCAGCGACCGGGTGATCAGCCACCTGGAGCGCGACGGCATTCGTCCACAAGCACAGGCCGACCTGACCGACCTGCCACGCCCTCCGCTGGGCGTACCGGCCTGGGAGCAACTGCTGCCATGAGCCTTCCAACCCTGCACGAATTCCATCGCCCGCTGGGCAGCACCGGCCTCAAGGTCTCGCCACTGGGCCTCGGCACGGTCAAGCTGGGCCGCGATCAGGGCGTGAAGTACCCCACGGGCTTCACGATCCCCGGCGATGAAGACGCCCGCCTGTTACTGGCCCAGGCCCGCGAGCTTGGCATCAACCTGATCGACACCGCCCCGGCCTATGGCCACAGCGAAGAACGCCTGGGCCCGCTGCTGCGCGGCCAACGTGATGAATGGGTAATCGTCAGCAAGGTCGGTGAAGAGTTCGAGGAGGGCATGTCGCATTTTGACTTCAGCGCCGCCCACACCCGCCGCTCGGTGGAGCGCAGCCTGCGCCGGCTCGAAACCGACCGCATTGAACTGGTGCTGGTGCATTCCGATGGCAACGACCTGGCCATCCTCGAACAGCAGGAGGTCTACCAGACCTTGGCCGAACTCAAGCAGGAGGGCAAGATCCTCGGTTTCGGGCTGTCCGGCAAGACCGTCGCCGGCGGCCTGAAGG
The DNA here is from genome assembly GCF_043101865.1 of Pseudomonas sp. zjy_15. Taxonomy (NCBI): domain Bacteria; kingdom Pseudomonadati; phylum Pseudomonadota; class Gammaproteobacteria; order Pseudomonadales; family Pseudomonadaceae; genus Pseudomonas; species Pseudomonas sp. zjy_15. Next base: position 21,914 of record NZ_JBICII010000023.1, on the reverse strand, counting down.
CGCTGGAGCAAGGCGACTGCGCCATGGTCACCTACAACCTAAATGAACAGGCAGAACGCCCGGTGCTGGACTACGCTGCCGAACACGGCAAGGCCATCCTGGTAAAGAAGGCCTTGGCGAGCGGGCACATCTGCCTGGCCCCGGGCGTCGACCCGGTGCAGGCCAGCTTCGAGCTGCTGTTCGCCCACCCGGGCGTCAGCAGTGCTATTGTCGGCACCATCAACCCGTTGCACCTGGCCCACAACGTGGCCACCGTCGCCCGCATCCTGGGCCAGCATTGAGTTACCTCAGGCCTCCGACTCAGGGCCTGGAGACGGACCCGACGCAAGGAGGAGCCTCGTGGCGCGAACGCTGATCCGCAAGAACCCGAGCAACTTCAAGACACTGCCACTGCATGTCGAGGCCACGCCCGAAGGCTTGATCTACCAAAGCATCGGCATGCCGCTGAACTTTGCCCAGACCCAGCAACGGCGCAAGGCCATCCAGTTACCCGACGCGCAACATTTCGTGGTCGAACTGGCCAACCTGGGCGTGTCAGTGCGCCTCACGCTGCATTGGCAGAACCGCGATTACTGGGTACTGGTGCGCCAGCGCCGCCAAGACCGTGGCGATGTGGTGCTGAAACTGATTTCCGGTTATGTACCGGCACAGGAGCTGAACCTGCCGCTGCACACGGCTGTACAGGAAGTGGCCGAGGAGTGTCTGCTGGAAACCCCGGAAGGTTGGCTGGGCGGGCGCTTCAACGACACCTGGCTGCCCGTACCCTACGCCGCCGCCCTGCACTACCGCGAAACACCCCACTTCGTGCTGGCACCTCAGTCCGGTGCCGCACGCCCGGTGCATTGCGGCAAGCTGATGCTAATGGAGCGCCCACGGGCCTATGTGCACCTGCCCACCGCTTCGCTACAGCTGATCTATGACATGCGCCTGCAAGTGCCCCGGGACGCCAAGAAACTCAGCTTGTTCCACGTTGACGAGCGGCTGGAGGGCGACCAACTGGTGGCGCGACTCAACCGCAAACGGCCCGACCTGTACCTGATGCCATTGAAGGACGGCCAGCCACTGGCAGAGCTGTACACGCTGAAAAAGGATGAACTGGTGCCGGCGAGTACGCGTGGGCTGTACCTGGCAGAAAGTTTTGCCCGGCAGGAAGGCTGGGTGGTGGCAGATGAACGGGTACGCTGGAAGGATTGGGTGAAGCAGCAGGGTTTGGTGGAAAGCAAGCCCGCACGGGCGTCGCACTTGCAACGGTTTGGCGACAAGGCGCGAGCGCTGCTGGAGCGGGCGCGGACCTCGCTGAACAAGTGACGTCCCGGGAACTTACACCTGCTTGCTGGAGCGGGTAACCCCGCCCCTGCAGAGGGCCGCCGCAGCGGCCCCAAGGTCAGATCAATTCTTGCGAATTTTCTCGACAATCGCCGTGGTCGAGCTGTTCTCGACCAGCCCCAGCACCTTCACGGTGCCGCCATAGCCCTTGACGATATCAGCGCCCACCACCTGGTCGATGCCATAGTCGCCACCCTTCACCAGCACATCCGGCTTGACCTGGCTCAGCAGGTTTTCCGGGGTGCCTTCCGGGAAACTGATCACCCAGTCCACCGCGCCCAGACCGGCCAGCACGGCCATACGCCGGTCAACGCTGTTGATCGGCCGGCCCGGCCCCTTCAGGCGGCTTACCGAGGCATCGTCGTTTACCGCAACGATCAGGCGATCACCCTGGGCACGCGCCTGCTCCAGGTAGGTGACATGCCCGGCATGCAGGATGTCGAAGCAGCCATTGGTAAAGACGATCTTTTCGTTGTGCGCCCGCGCGTCATCAATGGCCAGCAGCAGTTGCTCAAGGCCGAGCACGCCGCGCTCGGAGCCTTCCTCACGCTGGATGGCCCGGCGCAGTTCAGGGGCGCTGATGGCAGCCGTACCCAGCTTGCCGACCACGATGCCCGCCGCCAGATTGGCCAGGGCCACCGCATGGGGCAGGTCCTCACCCGCAGCAATGGCCGCGGCAAGGGTGGAAATAACAGTATCGCCGGCACCGGTCACATCGAACACTTCGCGTGCCCGCGCTGGCAGGTGCAACGCCGGCTGACCAACACGCAACAGGGTCATGCCATGCTCACCGCGGGTGACCAGCAAGGCGCCCAGATCCAGGTCCTGCAGCAACTGCAAGCCCTTGGCGACCAGTTCGGCTTCATCGACGCAACGGCCGACAATGGTCTCGAATTCGCTGAGGTTCGGGGTAATCAGGCTGGCGCCACGGTAGATGGAAAAGTCCTTGCCCTTGGGGTCGGCCAGCACCGGAATACGCTTGGCGCGCGCCGCCTGGATCAGGTCTTGGTGATTCTTCAATGCACCTTTGCCGTAGTCGGACAGCACCAGCACCTTGACGCCTTCGAGCAGGCCATCGACCTCCGCGCCCAGCGACAGCGGGTCGGTGGCGAACGGCTCTTCGAAATCGATACGCAGCAGTTGCTGGTGACGGCTCATGACCCGCAGCTTGACGATAGTCGGCTGGTGCGCGATGCGCTGGAATACCGAACGGACACCGGCAGCCTGCAGACTGTTGGCCAGGCTGTCGGCAGCTTCATCCTGGCCGGTAACACCGATCAGCGAAGCCGGCGCGCCCAGCGCAGCAATGTTCAAGGCAACGTTGGCCGCACCGCCGGGGCGATCCTCGATCTGATCGACCTTGACCACCGGGACTGGCGCTTCGGGCGAAATACGCGAAGTACCGCCATGCCAGTAGCGGTCGAGCATGACATCGCCGACCACCAGTACCGGGGCTTGATCGAAACGCGGCATGGACAACTTCATGGGCAACCCATATGGAAATAATGAACAGGGGCAGGATATTAGCACAGGGTAGTCAATGGCTTTATGGCCAGATCATCCCTGGAAAATTCCCGTGACAATCGGGGCCATGACGGCCCCGATCAAGGAGGGTTCAGGTGATATCGGCCTTGGCCGGCTCATCCAGCCCCATGGCATGCAGGCGGGCATAATGGCCATTAGCCGCAAGCAGCTCGGCGTGAGTACCGCGCTCGACCAGGCGGCCCTGGTCCATGACCAGGATCTGGTCGGCCTTCTCGATGGTCGACAGGCGATGAGCAATCACCAGCGTGGTACGGCCTTGCATCACATGGTCCAGAGCGGCCTGGATATGCCGCTCGGACTCGGTATCCAACGCCGAAGTGGCTTCGTCGAGGATCAGCAACGGCGCGTTTTTAAGCAGCGCACGGGCAATAGCCAGGCGCTGGCGCTGGCCACCAGAAAGCAGTACACCGTTCTCACCCACTTCAGTATCGAAGCCCTTTGGCAGCCGGTCGACGAATTCCTTGGCATAGGCATCGGCCGCGGCGGCCTCGATGTCTGCGCGCGGCGCGCCAGCCAGGTCACCATAGGCGATGTTGTTGGCCACGGTGTCGTTGAACAGGGTGACATGCTGGGTGACCTGCGAAACATGGCGGCGCAGGTTGCGCAGGCGATAGTTCTCGATCTCCACGCCATCGAGCAGGATCTGCCCCTTGTCGTGGTGATAGAAACGCGGGATCAGGGCCGCCAGGGTAGACTTGCCACTGCCAGAGCGGCCGACCAGGGCGATCATCTGCCCGGGCTCGGCGACAAAACTGATGTCGCTCAGCACTTCACGCTCGGTACCCGGGTAAGTGAAGCTCAGGTTACGCACTTCCAGGCGCCCTTCCACGCGTTCCTTCTCGACAGTACCGGTGTCCACTTCGGGTGCTTCGTCCAGTTGCTCGAAGATGCTCTCGGCACCTGCCAGGCCCTTCTGGATGGTCGAGCTGACTTCCGACAACTGGCGAATAGGCTTGGGCAGCAGGCCGGCAGCGGTGATATAAGCCACCAGGTCACCGGCAGTAGAATCCCCGCGCAGGAACAGTACCAGGAACATCAGCGCAGCCATGGCGCTATAGATCACCAGCTGAAGCATCGGTGTGTACAGCGCGCCGGTCTTGGTCATGCGCAGTTGCTTGTCGGTGTTGCTCTGGCTGGCCTGGTCGAATCGCCGCTCCTCATAAGCCTCGCCACCGAAGCTACGGACCACGCGGTACCCCTGGATGGTTTCCGAGGCAACGTGGGTGACGTCGCCCATGGCTACCTGGATCTTCTTGCTCTGCTTGCGGAATTTCTTGCTGGCGATGCTGACCATTACCGCGATCACCGGCAGGATGGCGACCATCACCAAGGTCAGGTGCCAGTTCATCCAGAGCAGATAGGCAAACAGGAACACCACGGTCAGGCCTTCGCGGATCACTACCTTGATGGCGTCGGTAGCGGCGCCGGTGACCATGGTCACATTGAAGGTAATGCGCGAAATCAGGTGCCCGGAGTTGTGGTTGTCGAAGTAGCGGTTGGGCAACACCAGCAGCTTGTTGAACAAAGCCACCCGCAGGTCATGCACCAGGCTCAGAGAGACCTTCGCCAGGAAGTAGTTGCCGAGGAACGAGCCCAGGCCCTGCCACGCAGCGATCAGGATGATCAGCAGCGGCACCGCCTGCAGCAATTGCAGGTCACGCAGGTAGGGGACGTTGGGGAACAATACCGCTTCGGGGTTGCTCAGCCCATCGACGAAGTACTTGAGAATGCCGGCCAGCATTGGCTGGGTCGAGGCAAAGATCACGAAACCGACAATGCTCAGCAGGAAAATGCCGACATAGGGTTTCACATAGCTCAACAGCCGGAAGTAGATCTTCAGGCTGGAGGTGTGCTCCGCTGGTCGCGGTGTTTCGGCCATTATCGAGCTCGCTGTTCAGGTTGAACCGGCAATTTTACCACAGGCGTCATTTTCGGCACGCCCCCATGGCAGCAACATGGCAAGGCCCACCGGCAGCCAGCTGATGAACCATTCGGCACGTGGCGTACCGGTGAGGCTGGCGGCATCGAACTGCATGGCCAGGGTCGAGTACACCCAGAAGCCCAGCAGAACCTTGCCCAGCAGGGTACCGCGTGCGCGCACGATTTCGCCCAGCGTGAACAGCCATACCATTACCCACAGCAACATGCCGGGCAAGCCCACTTCAACGGCAACATGGGTGAACATGTTGTGGGTGTGATCGAAGTGCATGCCGACGGCGCTCACTTTGTAATCAGCCCCCAGGCCAAGACCAGCCCAAGGGTGCGCGGCAATCATCTCGACCACGGCATGGAAAATTTCCGGCCGGAAGGACGAGCCCCGCTGGGCGATAAGGTCGTACACGGCCAAAAAGGCCAGGCCGGTGGCAAGCAGCGCCAGAACAGAAAACACCCGGCTGTGGCGGTCACGGAACCACAGCGGCGCCATCACCACGGTAATCACCAGTGCCAGAATAGCGCCACGGCTCTGGCTAAGTATGGCGAAAGCCCCCAGGCAAGCCAGTGCCGCCAGCCATAACAACTGCAAGCCACGTTGCCGAGGTGGCTCGTAGAGCATCAAGAGTACGGCCGAACCAATGACATACGCCCCCAGGATAGGGTGGGATATCTCGCCGATACCCGCCAGCCTGACCAGCAGCGGCGTACGCTGCAACCCATAGAAATTGATGATGGAGAGCAACGCAGCGATGGCGAGCAGCACGCTACCAAGCTGCAATAGCTGACGAATGCGGGCCTGGCCAAACTGGGCCAACAGCGGAAACGCCAGCAGGAACACCAGAATGTAGAGCAAGCGTTTGAGCTCGCGTCCGGGCTCCTCGGCGGGCGACCATGCCAGGCTCAGGCCGCTCCAGGCCAGCAGGAGCAGCACACTCCCCCACAGCGCCGGTTGGCGCCTCCAGGCTTGCACCAGCACTCCTCGGGCCGACCAGGCCAATACCAGCGTTGGCAGCCACAAGAACAACACCAGACCTTGCTGATAAACCTTGTTGCTGGGTGCCAGGGCAATCGCCGCCAGGAACCAGACCAGGCCCAAACCTAACCAGGCCTGTGCCCAGTTTTTTTGATACAACATCCTTTCCCCCGATGAATCAAAAACACCATCCATGGTGCTACAGCATTATTTTCGGCATTATTGCCGGTCATTTTGCTCGCCAGACGACAAGGCTCTATTCATGCAATGCTCCCGGCTCACCCAGGTCGACTTCGATCAGCTGACACTCGGCGCACAGGTGCTTGAGGCAGACAGCCATGGCGCCAAAGTCTACCTGCTCACAGATGGAAATTTCCTCAAGGTTTTTCGTAGGAAGCGGCTGATTTCGTCTGCACTGCTACGTCCTTACTCGCAGCGCTTCGTCGATAACGCCGCGCGCCTGGCGCAACTGGGCATCCCCACCCTCGAAGTGATCAGCCAGCACAAGCTCGACCTGCCAGGCCGCACTGCGGTGCTGTATCGCCCACTACCAGGACGGACGCTGCTGCAGATGTCGCGCGATGACGGCTTCAGCTGGGACATTTACCTGCCACGCCTGATCGAACTGATCCGTCAGTTGCACCGCAGCGGCGTTTACTTCCGTTCGCTGCACCTGGGCAATGTGGTGGTCACCCCCGACCAGCATCTGGGCTTGATCGACGTGGCCGACATGCGCTTTCTGCGCCCGCCACTGTCGGCCCGCATGATTCGACGCAATGTGCAGCACATGGTGCGCTATATCGAGCGGGAGAACCTGGGCGATCGGTTCCCCCTAGCCGCCTTCGAGTCAGCCTTGCTGACACGCTGAGCGTCAACTGCGCAACAGGCTCTGCGAGCCGTTGCAGAACGCCTGCCAGGCCTGCTCCGGTGCCAGTGCCTGGCGCTGCTTCGCGGCTATCATCGATGCACTGAGCGCCGTACAGCGCTCGATCGCCTCAGCCCAGGCGCTTTCGTCGGCAACCGGCAGGTAGCCACCGGTGTCGCGCAGCTGTTCGCGGAACACCTCCAGGTCGCTGCACACCACCGGTACATCGGCCATCACCGCCTCTTGCACCACCAGCCCCAGACCCTCGGAACGCGAAGGCACCAATAGCCAGTCGAATGCCCGATACAGCTGCTGCAGGTCTTCGCGGTGACCGCGCAGATGAACACGCTCAGCCAGGCCCAGCGCGTTGATACGCTGCTGCAGCATGGCATGCTGCGGCCCCTCGCCAATGATCGCCAACTGCAAGCCCGGCTGCCGTGCACTGGCCCTGGCGAATGCTCCAATCAGCATTTCGAAGCCTTTACTCTCTACCAACCGCCCTACCGCACCCAGCATCACTCCAGCACCCTGAGGCAACCGCAGCGCCTGCCTGGCCTGGTCCCGGCTCAACAAAGGCTCGACGAATGCAAGCGGGTCAAGCGCCATGCGCAGCGTTTGCACCGGCCTGCCCAGGTCACACGCCAGCGACTCGGCCAAGGTCTGTGATACCGCTGCAATACTCAGACGCTCAGACGGAAACATCTGCAACAAGCGGACATCGCTGGCATGCAGACGCGTCTTGCCATGGAACAGTACCTTTGCACGCACGTGCGGAATGCGCTGTAACAACGGCAGCACCAACCGGGCGACACCAATACCATCGAGCAGCACGATTTCTGCCCCGGCCTCGGCCAGTGCCTTGCGCAAGCGCATGCGCAGCCACGGGCGCAGCAAGCGCCACAAGTGCCGCCCTTTGAGCGCACGTGACGGCATATGCCATTCCCGGGTCGAACCGAGCCCACAACAGAGCCCGCTTCCCAGCAACAGCCAGTTACTGATCCGGGCATCGGCACCCGCGTTCGACAAGACCTGCCGATGCACCTTGTGGATGGACATGTACGGCGTTCCACCCGCCCACATCATATTGACGATGTTCATGGGCCCTCTCCCGCTCAAGTCAGGTGGGACAGCGACTTCATTGAACAAAAATGGTGATTCCCATGCCGATCAAGGCACCCGCTAACAGCGTCAATGCCAGCTTCATCCGATCACGTTGACGACGCTTGGCCTTACGCTCCACCTCAATGGGCAAGGTCACGTGATTGCCAAAACCAGTGTGCAATACTGCATCACCCTCCAAGGTGACCGCTGTCAGATTTAACTCAGCGTAGCGACGGGAAAGCGCCTTTTCTCCAGCATAGGCGGCAAATGGCGCACAGCGCTGGTAATCGCTCAATCGGCGCAGCCCTGGGTTGAGCGAAAACGCCTGCCACTCGGCCTTGTCGGACAGCAGCGGATAACACGGCACCCCGGCGATCACCTGGCGATCGCCCAAGTGGATGTACGGGCTGTGGATAGCCAAGTCGTGGGCATGGCTGCGCAGCCACACCTGCAGCAGGTTGGGGCTGACATCCAGGATGGCCTGCGAGTCTTCGACAAAGCCTTGGCGGTAGAATTGCCAGTCGTCTTCGCAGTGAAAAATGTACGGTGTCTTGACGTGGCTGTAGGCCAGGTCGATAGACGGCAACTGGCCAAGTTTGGGCCGATTGACGAAAACCTTGCAATGCGGCTTCCAGTGTCCCGGTACAGCGGCATGCACAGCATCGTCGCCAGAGTCTTCGGTGATGAATACCTCGCGAATGGGCGCGGTGTTGTAGCGATCGAAACTCTCAAGGGTGTCTTTGAGCAGATCGAACCGCCCACAACTGGTCACGACGAGCGTGACATCACTCTCATTTGAAAAGCGCACCGGATTCCCTCCGCATTACGACTATCGGCCTTCAACGACCCGCTCCTGGGCGTGAAAGCTCTTGTTTAGATGCCCAGCTTCAGACGCAGCCGCTGCCATGCAGACAATGGCGGATGGGGCCTGAGCGCCGGGCGCATGTGGTCGACGATGCTACGTCCAACTGCGCCGAAACTAAAACGGGAAACCGCCAGATGGCGGCCATTTTCTGCAATCTGCCGGGCTAGCTCGGGGTCCGCGCGCAAACGACGGAGCTTCTCCTGAAGGGTCGGGATGTTGTCATAGAACACCACGTTGTGCATGTCCTGCAGGCCCAGCGCACGGTTCTCTTCCTCGCCCTGGTCGTATGCCAGCAACACACAGCCACAGGCCATGGCTTCGAAGTTCTTGATCATGTATTCGCCCATGCCGACATCGGCACTGACGAAGAAACGAATACGGTTGAGCGTGTTGCAGTAGTCCTCGCCCGACTTGGTGCGGGTTACCAACAGGTTCTCGACCTGCCCCAACTCGTCCAGCAGTGCCTTGCGGCCGCTATAGGCCACACTGTTGACGCTGCCGACAAAGGCCAGTTCGATATCACGTTCACGCTCTTGGTCGGTCAGCAACTGCTCGTCGTAGCCCTTGGGCACGAACACCGCGTCAAAACCTTCCTGGCGCAGGCGCTCGCTGACCATGTAGCCGGAGCTGATCACCCGCGCCCATGGCAACTGGCGGTAATGAGCACTGAACTTGCCGGTGTACTTGCACGGGATGTAGTTCTGGTAGGCGTCGTGCTCGAGAATCACCAGGTTCGGCACAGTGCGGATAAAGGCCACCTGACGGATCTCCTGCTTGAAACGCAGGAAGAACACGATGCGGTCATAGCGCTCGACTTGCACCTCACGCTTGAAGTAACGGCGCAGGTTGCGCTGATCCTGGCTGGTCAGCCAGCGCAGGTCGCACTCGCAGTTGGCCGCGACGCCATCGTACAGGCGGTCAAGAATGGCCCGCTGTTCCTTCTGCACCAGAAATAGGACTTTCATTGCTTTCCTTGGGCGCTCTGCGCCTTCGCGGTCAACCATGGGGTGTGCTTACAGCTCACGCCGCCAGAACAGCTCGTGTCGGCGCACGGCCTTGCGGAAGAATTCGTTCTCCCCATAAGGCGATGGCTGTCGCCCGGCAAGCCAGCGTTGCAGCACGCGGCGCAGGCGGCGCTTGAACGGTGCCGGCGGCTGCAGGTCGTGCATCATGCCCAAGGCCATGGCCTTGTCGCGCTGGGTCGCGCAATCCAGCACCAGGCTGCAGGGTGCCCAGGCCTGGGCAGCGCTCAATTGCGGCGGCAAGGCCACGCCATCGCCACTGTCGCCCATCGGCCAGCGGTCGTTATCGTGCAGGTGGTTCGCGTAACACAGCAAGGTTTTTGGCTGCCAGGCCATACCTTGCAAGGCTTCCAGCACTGCCGCCTGAGCGCAGATATGGTCCGGGTGGGGGTCTAGCTGCGGGTGGGGCATCACCAGCACCTCTGGCCTGGCCAGCTCCAGCAAGGCTCGCAGGTCGGCCAGCAGGTTGTGCCAGGTGGGTGCGCCATCACGGTCGCCCGGTAACGGGAACGGGTTGAACTGGCGGAACACGCGGATATCGGCCAGGTCGGCTTCACGTGAGGCCGCCGGCTGGTCGGGTGCGGCCTGCATGGCAGGCAGCTGCAGGCAGAAGTAACCCAGCTGTATGCAACGCGACTCCGGCACACCGGCCCAACGCGGCACGACGATGCTGTCCCAGGCACGCAGGCGCCCCTTCAGGCGCGCGGCCTCGGCCTTTGCCAAGCCCATCTGCTGATAGTGCTCGGCCTCTATCTCACCGGCGGTCAGAGTCACCACCCAGCTTTCATCCGCCTGGCTGTACAAACCATACGCGGCCAATTCGGCGTCGTCGGCATGTGGCGCGATCACCATCACCCGACGACGCTGCAACTCGACCGAAGGGGTTATCCACAGGCGCAACTGCCCCTGCAGCCGGCAATTCCGGCCGCGCAGTCGCAACGTACCGGCCTGCAGTGGTGCAGCAAGACCGGTCAGGTTAAGGAAGCGCACGCCATCGACGCCACGCTCGAACGTTTGCCGATCGGTCTGCTCGCCGGCCAGCAGCTCGACCCGAGGGTCGAGAAAGCGCCCCAACCAGCTGCTTTTGAGCCGCAGTTCAAGCACCAGGATTTCGTCACCTTGCAACGTGCACTCGGCCTTGAGCCAGCCATCGAGCAGGCTGGCAGGAACCTGCTGCGCCTGATCGCCGAAGTCGTATGCGTAGTCCTCGCCCGGCGCATAGAACAGATGGTCGGCAAACCAGGCCTCATGCGCAGCCCAGAGCAGCGGCAACAGCAGCAGTGGCAGCCACCACCAACTGAATACCCCGAGGGCGACCAGCGCAACCAGGCCCGCCAGCAACCCCAGGCGTTTGTTGCGCCGGTGGCGCTTGAGCAACTGCTGCTTGCGGCTCACGCTTGATACACCGGCACAGGGTTACACCAGCGGTCCTTGTACTCACGGTCAGCACGGCCGAACGAAAACCGCAGCGGCTTGTTGCGCGCCCGGGCGTCTTCCCAGGCGGCCTGGGTATTGAGGAAGCTCAGCACGCTGCCTGGGCTGAAGGCCTTGGTTTCAGGGTCGACGCCGCCATTGATGTACTCGACGCTGATCCACTCCGGCGCTTCGACCCGGTACACCAGCTGGATGGCAATCGACTTACCGTCCAGCAGCAACACCGAGCCGATCAGCAGCTCACGCAGGCGCTCCAGCACATCGGCCATACGCTCGGCACCGGTGGCAGGGAAGCCCCAGCGGCGCAGGAACAGGTCGCAGTACATGCTGGCGATTTCCTGAGCACTGAAGTCGCTGATCGGGCGCACCACACCACCCGCCTCTTCCAGCAGGCGCAGTTCACGGCGCTGGTTGTAGCGGAACTTCTTCGACAGGTCTTCAGGCGCCCGGGCCATGGCCAACTGCTCCTTCTGCGCCTTGAGACCGCTGAAACGGCCTTGGTTCAGCTCGGACAGGTAACGCACGGTATGGCGCAACGGCGCAGCGGCATCAGACGCCGCCGGCAGAATGATCTCGGCATTACCGAGGTCGAACAGGGCTTTCTTGCCAGCACGCTTCAGCACGTCCTTGGACAGCGCCAGGTGACGCCCCCAGGCCGGGATCGCGGCTTTCAGCTCGCCAGCCTGGTGCCAGCCCAGATAGCGCACCGGGATCTGCGCCAGATCCGCCAGTTGCTCGACCACCAGAGGATGGGTGGCGACACTGCCGCCAAAGCGCGCCCATGCCTCGGCATAAGCCTTGGCATCAATAGCTTGCCAACCGCGTTCGCGGAAGGCCTGGATACGATTGAGCATCAGGCCTGCCCCACCAACGCGCGCACCTGCGGGAGGTGCCAGAAGGCCTCGCGCACCGCCTGGTCAGAGAAACGCTCACGCAGGCGCTGCAGCATGTGGCTGGCACAGGCCTGGCGCTGCTCAGCCTCCAGTACGGCCATGTGCTTCAGGCCTTGGGCCAGCTGCGCGGCATCGCCCAGCGGGAACAGAACGCCAACGCCCTCGACCACTTCGCGGGCACCGCCACAGGCCGTGGCCAGCACCGGCACACCGGCAACCATCGCTTCGAGCAGGACCATGCCGAACGGTTCGTGATCGGAACTCAAAGCGAACACGTCGAACGCCTGGAAGTAACGGCGCGCATCCGGTACCTGGCCAAGAAAGTCGACTTGCCCGGCAATGCCAAGCTCGGCGGCCAATGCCTTGAGGCTGGCCTCCAGACGCCCCTTGCCGAGGATCGCCAGGCGGGCGCCGGCAGGCAGCCCCGGCAGTGCCTGGGCAAAACCGCGCAACAGGGTAGCCTGGTCCTTGTCCGGGTGCAGGCGCCCAACATTGCCGACGATCCACGCCTGAGAATCCAGGCCCAGGGCCTGGCGTGCATCAGCGCGCGGCACCAGCGCTGCTTGCAGGGCGTCGATGTCGATGCGGTTGTACAGGGTCTGGATGCGCTCGGCCGGCCACTGCGGCAAGCAACGGCGCATATCGTCACGTACCGCGTCCGAAACCCCCAACAGGCTCAGACGCTTGCTGAACAGGTTCGCGAACAGGCGGCGGCCTTTGCGCTGGTAGTCGCCAAAGGCATGGTGCACACCAATCACCGGCAGGCCGGTCCCCAGCAGGGCAACGTAGATCGGCTTGAAGCGATGGGCGATGCAGAAGGCGAAATTGCGCTCGGCCGCAATGCGCCGCAATGCGCGGATAGCGCCAAGTTTCAGGCCACGCACGGCCTTGGAACTGAACTCAAGGAACAGCACCTCGTCCGACGCACAGCCAGCCGCTACCTGCGCGTCGGCGGCGCCGGTGAGGAACACCGTGGTGACCTGATACCCACGCCCTTGAAACAGGCTGGCGTACTGACGGGCGCAGTCCAGGAACGGCCCGTCATAGCCATGGCAGAACTGCAGGATGCGCGGTTCAGAGCGGCTGGTCATACGGGGCCGCGCCGTCCTTTACAACCAGGATGTCTTCCATGATCAGGTACTGCAGGTCCGAGCCGAAGAACATGTTCAACGCATCGGTCGGCGAGCAGATCATCGGTTCACCACGACGGTTCAGCGAGGTGTTCAGCGACACGCCGTTGCCAGTCAGGTCTTCCAGTGCCTTCATCATGTCGTAGTAGCGCGGGTTGTACTCGCGCTTGAGCACCTGGGCACGCGAAGTGCCGTCCTCATGTACCACTTCCGGCACGCGGGTCTTCCACTCTTCAGCCACTTCGAAGGTGAAGGTCATGAACGGCGCGGGATGGTCGACCTTGATCATCTGTGGGGCGACAGTGTCGAGCATCGACGGGCAGAAAGGTCTCCAGCGTTCGCGGAACTTGATCTGGTGGTTGATGCGGTCAGCCACGCCTTCCACGCTCGGGCAACCGATGATCGAGCGGCCACCCAGGGCACGCGGCCCGAACTCCATGCGGCCCTGGAACCAGGCTACCGGGTTGCCATCGACCATGATCTGGGCGATTTGCTGCGGCATGTTCTCGAGTTTGCGCCACTTTGGCTGGTTCGGGTGACGGGCGCAGGCAGCGATCACGTCTTCGTTGGAGTACGACGGGCCGAGGTAGACGTGCTCCATCTTCTCGACCGGAACGCCACGGGCGTGAGAAACATAGGCAGCGGCGCCAACGGCAGTCCCGGCGTCGCCGGAGGCCGGCTGGACGAACAGTTCCTTTACGTCCGGACGGGCGATGATCTTCTGGTTGAGCTTGACGTTCAGCGCGCAGCCGCCGGCGAAGGCCAGCTTGCCGGTTTCACGCAGGGTGTCACCCAGATAATGGTCGATCATCTGCAACGCCAGCTTCTCGAACAGCGCCTGCATGCTGGCGGCGTAATGGATGTACGGCTCGTCGGCGATGTCGCCTTCGCGCTTGGGGCCCAGCCATTCGATCAGCTTTGGCGAGAAGTAGAAGCCCTTGCCCTTCTCTTTATAGCGGCGCAGGCCGATAACGTTGGCGTACTCGGTGTTGATGACCAGCTCGCCGTTTTCGAAGCTGGCCAGACGCGAGAAATCATACTTGCTGGCGTCGCCATACGGCGCCATACCCATGACCTTGAACTCGCCGTCGAGCATTTCGAAGCCAAGGAACTCGGTGATGGCACCGTAAAGGCCGCCCAGCGAGTCCGGGTCGAAGAATTCCTTGATCTTGTGGATCTTGCCGTTTTCACCGTAGCCAAAGAAGGTAGTGGCGTACTCGCCCTTGCCGTCGATGCCGAGGATTGCGGTTTTTTCCTTGAAGCCCGAGCAGTGATAAGCACTGGAAGCGTGGGCCAAGTGGTGCTCGACAGGCTCGATCTTGACCTTTTTCGGGTCGAAGCCCAGTTGCTCCAGGCACCAGACGATCTTCTTGCGATAGCGCTTGTAGCGACGGTTGCCCATCAGGATGGCATCGAGTGCACGATCCGGGGCGTACCAATAGCGCTTGGCATAGTGCCAACGCGCCTTGCCGAACAGGCTGATCGGGGCGAACGGAATGGCTACCACGTCGACGTCGGACGGCTTGATGCCTGCCTGTTCCAGGCAGAACTTCGCCGACTCGTAGGGCATGCGGTTCTTCGCATGCTTGTCACGCACGAAGCGCTCTTCTTCGGCGGCGGCAATCAGCTTGCCGTCAATGTACAGGGCCGCGGAAGGGTCATGGCTAAGGGCGCCGGACAGGCCAAGAATCGTCAATGCCAAGGGATTAGCCTCTTCATTCGGTAAAAATGCGCCATCGGCCGCTTGGGCGGATGGCGGCTAAAGGGCGGGATTATAACGCAAACATCGGGGGCACACCGCCCCCTTGTAGGAGCGGGTTCACCCGCGAAGCAGGCAACGCGGTGGATGGCACCGGCGTCGCCGGCGTTCGCGGGTAAACCCGCGCCTACAGGTTTACTCGGCGATCAGCCAGTCCATGCGGTAGCTACCAGCAGTCTGTGCCAGCTCTTTGGCCAGCCATGGCAACAGCTCCTTGAGCTCATCCTCCAGCCCCCACGGCGGGTTGGCGATGGCCAGGCCAGAGCCGTTCAGCCCCTGAGGGCTGTCCTGGTGATGCACATACAGCTCAACCCGCAACAGTTTCGGCGCGCCGGTGCTGGTCAGGTCCTGGTAATAGCGGGCCAGCGAACGCTGGTCCTTGATCGGGTACCAGATGGCCACAACCGTCTGGCGCATGCGGCCAATCGCCTCTTTCATGGCAGTGGTGCAGCGCTTGAGCTCATCGGCCTGCTCGAACGGCGGGTCGATCAGCATGATCGCGCGCTTTTCCTGCACCGGCAGCAAGGCCCGCGGCACATGCCAGCCTTCACCCAGGTGCACGGTCACGCGCGGGTCTTTTTTCATGTTTTCTTTGAGGAGCGGCCCGTCTTCGGGGTGTTTCTCGTTGAGCAGGGCGCGGTCCTGCTGGCGCATCAGGCGACGAGCCAGTTCGGGCGAACCCGGGTAGTAGCGCAGCTCGCCATCGGCGTTCAGGCGCTTGATGATGCGCAGGTAGTCGTCGGCCATGGCCGGCAGGTCATCGCGATTCCACAGGCGGGCTACGCCTTCCAGGTATTCGCCGGTACGGCTTGCCTGGTCACCCTGCAGGTCGTACAGGCCGAGCCCTGCGTGGGTATCGATATAGGCGAACGGCTGCTCCTTGCGCGACATCAGGGCAATGAGGCGGGTCAGCACAATGTGCTTGAGGACGTCGGCGTGGTTGCCGGCGTGGAAGGCGTGACGATAGTTCATGGCAACTCCTGCGGGGGTGGCAAGTTTACCTTGCCTTGCAGGCGGAGTCAGGCCTGGCTGCTGATTGGCGGCACCCGCAAAGCAGGCGCCGCCAATTCAACGGGTGTTACTTGTCGGCGTGATACGCCGCATCAGCAGCTTCGAAGCGCTTGACCATCGCCTGCGAAGGGCTGCCCAGCTTGCTCACCAGAACAATGGCGATGCTGGCGAACAGGAAGCCCGGGATGATCTCGTACAGCCCGAGGGTGTCGAAGTTCTTCCACAGGATCACCGTCAGCGCACCCACCACGATACCGGCCAGCGCACCGTTACGGGTCATGCCTTTCCACAGCACCGAGATCAGCACCACCGGACCGAAGGCAGCACCGAAGCCAGCCCAGGCATAGGCCACCAGACCCAGTACGCGGTTTTCCGGATTGGCAGCCATGGCGATGGCGATCAGGGCCACGGCCAACACCATCAGACGGCCGACCCACACCAGCTCGACCTGCGAAGCATTCTTGCGCAGGAAGGCCTTGTAGAAGTCTTCGGTCAAGGCACTGGAGCACACCAGCAACTGGCAGCTCAGGGTACTCATGACCGCGGCCAGGATAGCCGACAGCAGGACACCTGCGATCCATGGGTTGAACAGGATCTTGGCCAGTTCGATGAACACACGTTCGTGGTTCTCGCTTACCGGGCCTGCCAGCTCAGGATGGGCCGAGAAGTAGGCGATACCGAAGAAGCCTACAGCGCAGGTACCCGCCAGGCACAGGATCATCCAGGTCATGGAAATGCGGCGCGCCTTGGCGATCGACTTTACCGAATCAGCGGCCATGAAGCGCGCCAGGATATGCGGCTGGCCGAAGTAACCCAGGCCCCAGCCCATCAGCGAGATGATGCCGATGAAGGTAGCGCCCTTGAGCAGGTCGAAGTGTGCCGGGTTCACCGCCTCGATAGCGGCGAAGGTCTGGTCGAAGCCACCGGTGGCGATCAGCACGAACACCGGGGTGAGGATGAGCGCGAAGATCATCAGCGTGGCCTGCACGGTATCGGTCCAGCTCACAGCCAGGAAACCACCGATGAATGTGTAGGCGATGGTCGCCGCTGCACCCGCCCACAGCGCGGTTTCGTACGACATGCCGAAGGTGCTCTCGAACAGACGGGCACCGGCAACGATGCCGGAGGCGCAATAGATGGTGAAGAACACCAGGATCACGATGGCGGAAATGATGCGCAGCAGGCCACTATTGTCTTCGAAACGGCTGGAGAAATAGTCCGGCAGGGTCAGCGCGTCACCGTTGTGCTCGGTCTGCACACGCAGCCGGCCGGCCACGAACAGCCAGTTCAGGTAGGCACCAACCGTCAGGCCGACGGCGATCCAGACCTCGGACAGGCCCGCGAAGTAGATGGCACCAGGCAGGCCCATCAGCAGCCAGCCACTCATGTCGGAGGCACCGGCAGACAGCGCGGTGACCACGCTACCCAGGCTGCGACCGCCCAGAATGTAATCGGAAAGGTTCTTGGTGGCGCGATAGGCGGCGAAGCCGATCAGCACCATTGCTGCGATGTAGATCACGAAGGTGATCGTTAGTGGATTGCCCATGCGTGTGCCCTGGCGTTTGTTTTTATCATGCACAACCGCAACGATGGCGGTTGCACCCAGGCGGCGAATGCTATGCAACAACGCAAAGAAGGTGCAACCATTTTTCTTTTGCAAGTTGCACCTGCCCGTGCATTTTCCGACAAAGCCCATTTTTTGCTCCTTTTGGGAGTAAAAAACCGGTTTTTCAGAATAAATCGCACCGATAACGCCCCTTTTCAGGGTGAGGGAATGGCTATCGGACGAGTTGCACCTTCTACGAGAAAAATTCAGGTTGCACCTAGTTGCACCCGAATTGTCCTACAGCTACTCTTGATGCCAGCTTAGGCCACAACCGTGGCAATAACGAGGATAAGAAATGGCGACTACCACCCTTGGGGTCAAACTCGACGACCCGACCCGTGAGCGACTCAAAGCAGCTGCGCAGTCCATCGACCGCACGCCTCACTGGTTGATCAAGCAAGCGATCTTCAATTACCTGGAGAAGCTCGAGGGTGGTGCCACCCTGACCGAACTCAACGGTCATGCCAGCAACCCGGTCGACGATGCCGGTGAAGTCCAGGCCGACCACAGCCACCAGTGCTTCCTCGAATTTGCCGAGAGCATCTTGCCGCAGTCGGTACTGCGCTCGGCGATCACCGCTGCCTACCGCCGCCCCGAGCAGGAAGTGGTGCCAATGCTGCTGGAGCAGGCGCGCCTGAGCGCACCGCTGGCCGAAGCCACCAACAAACTGGCCGCAAGCATTGCCGAAAAACTGCGCAATCAGAAAAGCGCCGGCGGCCGTGCCGGTGTCGTCCAGGGCCTGCTGCAGGAATTCTCGCTGTCGTCTCAGGAAGGCGTGGCGCTGATGTGCCTGGCCGAAGCCTTGCTGCGCATCCCCGACAAAGGCACCCGCGATGCGCTGATCCGCGACAAGATCAGTACCGGCAACTGGCAGCCGCACCTGGGCAACAGCCCGTCACTGTTCGTCAACGCCGCCACCTGGGGGCTGCTGCTGACCGGCAAGCTGGTCAGCACCCACAACGAAACTGGCCTCACCTCCTCGCTCACTCGCATCATCGGCAAGAGCGGCGAGCCGATGATCCGCAAGGGCGTCGACATGGCCATGCGCCTGATGGGTGAGCAGTTCGTCACCGGCGAGACCATTGCCGAAGCACTGGCCAACGCCAGCCGCTTCGAGTCCAAAGGCTTCCGCTACTCCTACGACATGCTCGGCGAAGCCGCACTGACCGAGCAGGACGCGCAGAAGTACCTGGCGTCCTACGAGCAGGCCATTCACTCGATTGGCAAGGCCTCGCATGGCCGTGGCATCTACGAAGGCCCAGGCATCTCGATCAAGCTGTCGGCACTGCACCCGCGCTACAGCCGCGCCCAGTACGAGCGCGTGATGGAAGAGCTGTACCCGCGCCTGCTGTCGCTGACGCTGCTGGCCAAGCAGTACGACATCGGCCTGAACATCGACGCCGAAGAAGCCGACCGCCTGGAGCTTTCGCTGGACCTGCTCGAGCGCCTGTGCTTCGAGCCATCCCTGGCTGGCTGGAACGGCATCGGTTTCGTTATCCAGGCCTACCAGAAGCGCTGCCCGTACGTGATCGACTATGTCATCGATCTGGCCAAGCGCAGCCGCCACCGCCTGATGATCCGCCTGGTAAAAGGCGCCTACTGGGACAGCGAGGTCAAGCGTGCCCAGGTCGAAGGCCTGGAAGGCTACCCGGTCTATACCCGCAAGGTGTACACCGACGTGTCCTACGTGGCCTGCGCCCGCAAGTTGCTGGCCGTGCCAGAAGCCATCTACCCGCAGTTCGCCACCCACAACGCTCACACCCTGTCGGCCATTTACCACATTGCCGGGCAGAACTACTACCCGGGTCAATACGAGTTCCAGTGCCTGCACGGCATGGGCGAGCCGCTGTACGAACAAGTGGTTGGCAAGATTGCCGATGGCAAGCTGAACCGCCCGTGCCGCGTGTACGCACCGGTCGGCACCCATGAAACGCTGCTGGCCTACCTGGTGCGCCGTTTGCTGGAAAACGGCGCCAACACCTCGTTCGTCAACCGCATCGCCGACCACTCGATCTCCATCCAGGAACTGGTCGCCGACCCGGTGGTCAGCATCGAGCGCATGGGTACTCAGGAAGGCAGTATCGGCCTGCCACACCCGCGTATCCCGCTGCCGCGCGATCTGTATGGCACTGAACGGGCCAACTCGGCCGGCATCGACATGGCCAACGAACACCGCCTGGCATCGCTGTCCTGCGCCATGCTGGCCACCGCTCACAACGACTGGAAGGCTGCCCCGCTGCTGGCCTGCACCGCCAGCGAGAGCGCTGCCGCACCGGTACTGAACCCGGCGGACCACCGCGATGTGGTGGGCCACGTGCAAGAAGCCACCGTTGTTGACGTGGACAACGCCATCCAGTGCGCACTGAACGCCGCGCCGATCTGGCAGGCCACTCCGCCAGCCGAGCGCGCTGCCATTCTGGAACGCACCGCCGACCTGATGGAGGCAGAAATCCAGCCGCTGATGGGGCTGCTCATCCGCGAGGCCGGCAAGACTTTCGCCAACGCCATCGCCGAAGTGCGTGAAGCCGTGGACTTCCTGCGCTACTACGCGGTGCAGGCACGTAACGACTTCAGCAACGACGCCCACCGCCCACTGGGTCCGGTGGTGTGCATCAGCCCATGGAACTTCCCGCTGGCGATCTTCACCGGCCAGGTGGCCGCAGCCCTGGCTGCCGGCAACCCGGTATTGGCCAAGCCTGCCGAGCAAACCCCGCTGATCGCCGCCCAGGCCGTGCGCCTGCTGCTGGAAGCGGGCATCCCCGAAGGTGTGTTGCAGCTGCTGCCAGGCCGCGGTGAAACCGTCGGTGCCGGCCTGGTCGGAGACGAGCGCGTCAAAGGCGTGATGTTCACCGGTTCCACCGAAGTAGCCCGCCTGCTGCAGCGCAACGTCGCTGGCCGTCTGGACAACCAGGGCCGCCCGATCCCGCTGATCGCCGAAACCGGCGGCCAGAACGCGATGATCGTCGACTCCTCGGCACTGACCGAACAGGTCGTGATCGACGTGGTGTCCTCGGCCTTCGACAGTGCCGGCCAGCGTTGCTCGGCCCTGCGCGTGCTGTGCCTGCAGGAAGACTCCGCCGACCGCGTAATCGAAATGCTCAAGGGCGCCATGGCTGAAAGCCGCCTGGGCTGCCCGGACCGCCTGGCCGTGGACATCGGCCCGGTGATCGACGCCGAAGCCAAGGCCGGCATCGAGAAGCACATCCAGGGCATGCGCGAGAAAGGCCGCTCGGTCTACCAAGTCGCCATTGCCGATGCTGCCGAGATCAAGCGCGGCACCTTCGTCATGCCAACCCTGATCGAGCTGGACAGCTTCGACGAGCTGAAGCGCGAAATTTTCGGCCCCGTACTGCACGTTGTGCGCTACAACCGCCGCAATCTGGACCAACTGATCGAGCAGATCAACAACTCCGGCTATGGCCTGACCTTGGGCGTGCACACCCGCATCGACGAGACCATTGCCAAAGTGGTGGAAACCGCCAATGCCGGCAACATGTACGTCAACCGCAACATTGTGGGTGCAGTGGTAGGCGTGCAGCCGTTCGGTGGTGAAGGCCTGTCCGGCACCGGCCCGAAAGCCGGCGGCCCGCTGTACCTGTACCGCCTGCTGTCGACCCGCCCGGCCGACGCCATTGGCCGCCACTTCCAGCAGCAGGACGGCGAAGGCACGCCGGACCGCACCCTGCACGAACAGCTGGTAAAGCCGCTGCACGGCCTGAAGGCTTGGGCCGAGAACAACCAGCTGGCCGACCTGGCCGCGCTGTGCAGCCAGTTCGCCAGCCAGTCGCAGAGCGGCATCGCCCGCCTGCTGCCAGGCCCGACCGGCGAGCGCAACAGCTACACCATCCTGCCGCGTGAGCACGTACTGTGCCTGGCCGACAACGAAACCGACCTGCTGGCGCAGTTCGCCGCAGTCCTGGCCGTTGGCAGCTCGGCGGTGTGGGTTGACGGTGAACCGGGCAAGGCCCTGCGCGCCCGCCTGCCGCGTGAGCTGCAGGCCAAGGTGAAGCTGGTCGCGGACTGGAACAAGGATGAAGTGGCGTTCGACGCCGTGATCCACCATGGCGACTCGGACCAGCTGCGCGGCGTATGCCAGCAGGTAGCCAAGCGTGCCGGGGCGATCGTTGGGGTGCACGGGCTGTCCAGCGGTGATCACCAGATTGCGCTGGAACGCCTGGTCATCGAGCGCGCGGTGAGTGTGAACACTGCAGCGGCAGGCGGTAACGCCAGCCTGATGACCATTGGCTAATGGCTGAGGGTTGTTGAAAAAAAGGAGAGCCTCGGCTCTCCTTTTTTTATGGGTGCCTGTCCCGAAGCAGGGGCTGGACACAGGCCGTCGTAGGAGCGGGTTTACCCGCGAAAGGGCCGGCCCTGCTGGCCAATCTCCACCCGCCGTTCACCGTTGCCGCCGCTACCGTATTCGCGGGTAAACCCGCTCCTACACCGGAT
>NZ_JBICII010000022.1:0-18995 GCF_043101865.1 Pseudomonas sp. zjy_15 | reverse complement strand
TGGCCAGCAGGCCCGGCCCTTTCGCGGGTGAACCCGCTCCTACGGCGGCCCGTGCCCAACCCCCGACATGCCAGGCGTAGGAGCGGGTTTACCCGCGAATACGGTGGCGGCTGCGACGGTGAATGACCGGGGAAATTGGCCAGCAGGCCCGGCCTTTTCGCGGGTTGAACCGCCCGTGGCATGGCGGTTCCGCCCCTAGGTTGTTACCTCAATAAACCGTGCCTTGAATCAAACGCAGCAGATACTGGCCATAACCGTTCTTGGCCAGCGGCGCTGCCAGCGTTTCCAACTGCTGGGCATCGATCCACCCCTGCCGGAATGCCACCTCTTCCGGGCATGCTACCTTCAGCCCTTGCCGCCGCTCGATCGTCGCGATATACCCACTTGCCTCAAGCAGCGAGTCATGCGTTCCGGTATCCAGCCAGGCATACCCGCGCCCCATGATCTCCACCGACAAACGGTGCTGTTCCAGGTACGCGCGATTGACGTCGGTAATCTCCAGCTCACCACGCGCAGATGGCCGAATGCTTTTGGCAATCTCGATCACGTCATTGTCGTAGAAGTACAACCCAGTCACGGCGTAGTTGGACTTGGGTTTGGCCGGTTTCTCTTCCAGGCTGATGGCATTACCCTGCCCGTCGAATTCGACCACGCCATAACGTTCAGGATCTTGCACGTGATAGGCGAACACGCTGGCGCTGCCTTGGCGGTCCATCGCGCTGCGCAGCAACTGCTGGAAGTCGTGGCCGTAATAGATGTTGTCACCCAGCACCAGCGCGGTGGGGGCGTTGCCGATGAAGTCTTCGCCAATCAGGAACGCCTGGGCCAGGCCGTCCGGAGATGGCTGCACGGCGTAGGTGATGTTGATGCCCCAGCGGTGGCCGTTGCCCAGCAGTTGCTCGAAGCGCGGGGTGTCCTGCGGGGTGGAGATGATCAGGATGTCGTGAATGCCCGCCAGCATCAGTGTGGTCAACGGGTAATAGATCATCGGCTTGTCGTACACCGGCAACAGTTGCTTGGAAATTGCCAGGGTCGCCGGGTGCAGGCGGGTACCCGACCCACCCGCCAGAATGATGCCTTTACGCTTCATAGTGGTCCTTTCTCGTAGATTTCCGTCAGCATGCGAGCCACACCCAGGCGCCAGTCTGGCAGGGTCAGGGCAAAGGCCTTCTGCAGTTTATGGGTATCTAGACGCGAGTTGGCCGGCCGCATGGCCGGCGTCGGGTAGGCCTCTGTGGTCAATGGGGTGACGTGTTCGGCATGAGCTTTCAGCGGCACGCCATGGACCGCCGCTTGCTCCAGTACGTAACGGGCATAGCCGCACCAGGTGGTTTCCCCACCCGCAGCCAGGTGGTACAGGCCAGCCAGGGATGGGTTGCGGCGGGTGGCGACAATGGCGTGGGCGGTGATGTCGGCAATCAGTTCGGCGCCTGTCGGGGCACCGTGCTGGTCATCGATCACGCCCAGGCTGTCACGCTCCGCAGCCAGACGCAGCATGGTTTTGGCGAAGTTGTTGCCGCGTGCGGCATACACCCAGCAGGTGCGAAAAATCAGGTGCTGGCAACCGGCAGCCTGGATGGCTTGCTCGCCAGCCAGCTTGCTGGCGCCATAAGTATTCAGTGGGTCAACGGCGTCGTCTTCGCGCCAGGGCTGGGTGCCCTGCCCCGGAAACACATAGTCGGTGGAATAATGCACCAGCAGTGCGCCACTGTCAGCGGCAGCGCGGGCCAGCACGCCGACAGCGTCGGCGTTTACCTTGAAGGCTTGCTCACGGTCACTCTCGGCTTTGTCCACGGCGGTGTAGGCCGCCGCATTGACGATGACATCGGGGGCGTAGACCCGGACCGTTTCGGCCAGGCCCGGCAAGTTGGCCAGGTCGCCACAGTACGCCTGGCTGCGAGCGTTCAGCGCCAGCAACTGCCCCAGAGGGGCCAGGCTGCGTTGCAGTTCCCAGCCTACCTGACCGTCCTTGCCCAGTAGCAGCACCTTCATGCAGAACGCCCTGCGTAGTTTTTTTCTACCCAGTCGCGGTAGCTGCCAGACTGTACGTTCTGCACCCAGTCCTGGTTGTCGAGGTACCAGGCCACGGTTTTGCGGATGCCGGTTTCGAAGGTTTCCGCAGGCTTCCAGCCAAGCTCCTGCTCCAGCTTGCGGGCATCGATGGCGTAACGGCGGTCGTGGCCGGGACGGTCGCTTACGTAGGTGATCTGTTCGGCGTACGGCTTGCCGTCGGTGCGAGGGTGCAGTTCGTCCAGCAGCGCACAAACGCGGTTGACGATTTCCAGGTTGGGCTTTTCATTCCAGCCCCCGACGTTATAAACCTCACCGGTTTTGCCGGCTTCCAGCACGCGGCGGATGGCGCTGCAGTGGTCTTTTACGTACAACCAGTCGCGAATCTGCTGACCGTCGCCATACACCGGCAATGGCTTGCCGGCCAAGGCGTTGACGATCATCAGCGGGATGAGCTTTTCCGGGAAGTGGTAAGGGCCGTAATTGTTGGAGCAATTGGTGGTCAGCACCGGCAGGCCGTAGGTATGGAAATACGAACGGACCAAGTGGTCGCTGGCAGCCTTGCTGGCCGAGTACGGGCTGTTAGGCTGGTACGGATGGGTTTCAGTGAAGGCCGCTTCGTCGGCAGCCAGCGAGCCATACACTTCGTCGGTAGATACATGCAGGAAGCGGAATGCCTGCCGCGCCGGTTCATTCAGGCCGCCCCAGTATGCACGCACGGCTTCCAGCAGGTGGAAAGTGCCGACGACGTTGGTTTCGATAAAGGCTTGCGGGCCATGGATCGAGCGGTCGACATGAGATTCGGCGGCAAAGTTGATGATGGCGCGGGGCTGATGGGCATGCAGTAACTCCGCGACCAGCCGGCTATCGGCAATGTCGCCGTGCACGAAGATATGGCGCTTGTCGCCCTGCAGGCTGCTCAGGGTCTGCAGATTGCCTGCATAGGTGAGTTTGTCCAGGTTGACCACGGGTTCGTCATCGCCGGCCAGCCAGTCCAAAACGAAGTTCGCCCCGATAAAGCCTGCACCGCCGGTTACCAGAATGGTCATGTTTGTCTGCTTCCGTTGTCAGGGTCTGCTCTTCCACTTTCAGGATTCTAGACTGTCGGCGGTTGATTCGAGAGTGAAGACGATGGCAACGTGAGATTTAACTGTGACCGAGGGGACGTGTCTTGA
This sequence comes from Pseudomonas sp. zjy_15, assembly GCF_043101865.1. Classification (NCBI taxonomy): domain Bacteria; kingdom Pseudomonadati; phylum Pseudomonadota; class Gammaproteobacteria; order Pseudomonadales; family Pseudomonadaceae; genus Pseudomonas; species Pseudomonas sp. zjy_15. Next base: position 15,810 of record NZ_JBICII010000022.1, on the reverse strand, counting down.
TCACTGCCAGAAGAGCATCTTGAGGCGCCGCCAGAACGACGAGAGAAAAACCTAGGATTAACGGTCGCCAAAGAGAACGAAAGCTGGAGGTTATCGCCCTTGGCAAAGAAATTACCCCCCGCGGCTGGCAATGGTCGAGATACTTGTTACCGGTTGGACTGGCGGAACCTGCGCCCAGTATCGATAAGTGCTGCCTGGGCACTAACTGGCGGCGTCCAGGCTAGCAGTTGCCGGCTCTTGGTGGAGTCAATCTGTAGCGACCCACAAAGCTGCGTATAGAGGTTCTGCTTGCCAATCAGCCCCGCTGCCCAGCCAATCAATGCGGGAGGAACCGGCAGTTGAATCAGACGCTTGTCCATACCACGCGCCAGCAGCTCAAGCAGCTCCTTCAGTGAGACATCTTCAAAATCGCAAACCAAGAACGTTTCTCCCGCCGCAGCTGGATGCCGGGCACAGCAAGCGATGAAGTCGGCCAGGTTCTCCAGTGCGACCATACTGCGGCTATTCCTTACGCAGGCAAAAGGCAGAGGAATACCCAAGTCAATCAGCTTCAACAACCTAGCGAAATTGCCTGGCGCATGCGCCGCGTAAACCAAGGGCGGCCGGACTATGACCAGTTCGATACCGCTTGATGCCGCGAGTGCCTTCAGAGCCTCCTCAGCCTCGAGCTTTGACAACGCATAGTTAGCATGCGGCGCAGGTATGGAATGCTCGGAAAATGGCTCGCCCGTTGTGAAATTGCCATTCACACCAATCGAACTGATAAATACGAAACGCTTGACGTGATTGTCTATGGCTTGCCGCAACAACTTAACCGCCCCTTCCACGTTCACCCGCCTGAACTCAGCTAGTGGGTCGGCCTGCATGTCATTCAGTACATGGGCACGTGCAGCCAGATGAACGACCACATCAACACCCTGAAGAGCCTGTGACCAATCGGTTTCTGAGCTAATGTTGCCGACCGCAACGAAACTGGCCTTACCGTCTATCGAGGAAGGGAGCTTGCGTACAGCAGCGGTCAGTTCGACATCGGTCTCCTTTTGAAACCGGCTCAATACGGCGCCGCCAACAAAACCTTTCGCACCGGTCACTAAAACATGCATGCTGGCTCCTTGATTACTCGACCGCCCATAGCAATAGCCCTATCAGGGTTCCTGGCGCCGTTGGACGTGAATCCAGTCGACAATATCACCCTCAGGGGCATAGCCAATGACTGTTTCGCGCAGCAGCTGCCGGACAAGAACATAGTCATCCTTCTCAATCGCTGACAACAGCTGTGCGAGCCTTGGTTTAAGTACTTCCCAAGGCAGGTAGTCTTCGCTAGCGCTCATGATCATAGGGTGCCGTGTTGCCACCACACTATCGCCAATGAGCAACTCCTCATAGAGCTTTTCACCCGGGCGCAATCCGCTGAACTGGATTGCAATATCACCATGCGGCTCGCGGTCGGAACGAATGCTCAATCCAGACAAATGGATCATCTTTTCAGCCAGTTCCACGATCCGAACTGGCTCCCCCATGTCTAGCACGAACACATCTCCGCCCTTCCCCATCGAACCGGCCTGGATGACTAATTGGGCAGCCTCGGGAATGGTCATGAAATAGCGAGTGATCTTAGGGTGAGTGACAGTCAGAGGGCCACCGGCCTTGATCTGCTTGTAGAACAAGGGGATAACAGACCCTGACGATCCCAGCACGTTGCCGAATCGGACCATGGTGAAACGGGTCTTGTTGACCCTCGAAACATTATCGGTTTCGCCAAACAATACAGGCGCCAACTCCTGGCTCAGTGCCTGCAACGTCATTTCAGCAAGACGCTTGGTACTGCCCATGACATTAGTTGGGCGTACTGCTTTGTCGGTGGAAATCAGCACAAAATTTGCCACACCCGCCTTGAGTGCCGACTGCGCTGTATTGAGGGTTCCGATGACGTTATTCAGCACACCTTCGGCGATATTATGCTCGACCAGCGGAACATGCTTATAGGCGGCCGCATGATAGACCGTGTCCACCGACCAGGTTTTCATGATATCGAACAACTGGGCCGGATTGCGCACCGACCCCAATATCGGCAAAAGTCGTACCGACAGAGATCCATGCTCCACTCGCTGTTCAAGCTCTTGGAGAATGTTGTAGAGGTTAAATTCGCTATGCTCATACAGCAGCAGCACTTTGGGTTCCAGCCCCAGAATCTGCCGGCATAGCTCCGACCCGATAGATCCACCGGCTCCCGTAACCATGACCGTTTGACCTGCGACACAATGCGCGAGCAGGTCTTCCTGGGCCGGGACGGAGTCACGCCCCAGCAGGTCTGCAATGTCTACCTCTTGAATGTCATCGACCTGGACGCGGCCGCTAGCAAGGTCCACGATACCTGGGATACTGCGCACATGCAGTGGAAAGCGCTCCAGAAACCCAAGAATTTCTCGCCTACGCCCCCTAGATACGGAAGGAATGGCTAGCAGGATCTCCTGCGCACTCGTTAGTTCGATCATGCGTTCGATATGGGCAGGCGTGAATACCTGTAGACCAGAAATTACCTGGTTTGAAATGCTGTCGTCATCATCGATGAACGCAACCGGTCGCATGACTTTACCTTGGCGCAATGCGGCCGCCAACTGGTTACCTGCCGCGCCTGCCCCATAAATCGCGACCCTAGGAAGCCCATCATCGCGCTGGGCGAACGGTACATGCTGGGTGGCGGCATACCAGTCACCCAGAAAATACTGACGCATGGCAAGGCGCAACCCCCCAACCATGATCAGGCTCAGCCACCAAAAATTGAATATGATCGAACGCGGCACCACATTCTGGTGCCCGCTATACCAATACACCGCTACCCCGAGAATCAACGACGATAGTGTCACGGCCTTGATGATCACGATGAGCGCGTCATTACCGAAGTAGCGCATGACCGCGCGATACATACCGAAACGAATAAACAAAGGTATCGAGATAACTGGGGCGCACAAGAACAACCACAGGTGGTCCTTGATAGGGTCCGCGATCTCGTCAATTCCAAGCCGCACCAGAAACGCAAGCCACAAAGCCGCCCAGACCAGAAAGACATCAGTCAAGACCTGGAGCATACGTTTATAACGGCGAGGCAATCCCAGCAGAGAAGCCCGCATCTTGTCCAGAATCCCGTCGAACACCTTCACTGCCCCCTGTCTAATCCACGGATTAACCAATTGCCCCTGGGTTTCAGTGGGCAACTCGGAGAACTCACTCGGCACTGCCAGCCTTATAGGCAAAAGCAATACCTACCAATGGCACATAAGCGATCAACACGCCGACGACACCTTCCAGATCAAATAACGCCACGCACAACGCAATGGGTAGAAGCCAGAATAGATTCAATACCGCGACGCCGACAGTTACCGGGAGGTGTCTGCCATATCGTCGGGACGCAAACTGATAGGCATGGCTGCGATGCGCCTCATAGAGCTTTTCTCCCCTCGACAGACGCCGCAGGAGTGTAAAGGTCGCATCAACCACAAAGACGCCCAGCAGGATTAGCCAGCACCAGAACAACTGGGACGAGGCCCAGGCAGCTTGCAGTGACAATACACCTAGCACGATTCCCAGAAAGCCACTTCCAGCATCTCCCATGAAAATACGCGCGGGAGGAAAATTCCAGAAGAGAAAACCCAATACTGCCATAGCGAGCAACAGCGGGAGGGTCATCAAATGCGTGTGCCCAGCCAACCAGTAAGTCAGGCAGGCGCCGATACAAACGCAAATGGCCTCGACGCTGGCGATACCATCGATGCCATCCATGAAGTTGTACAGGTTCAGCATCCATACAAGGTAGATAGCCGCGAGGACCGTGCCAAACACACCCAGCTCTAGGGTCCACGAGAACACACTGAGTGGAGCAAGTCCACCGAGCCAGTAAAGCGCCCAGAACGCTGCAATGAAATGACCAAGCAACCGCCACCTGGCAGCGATATGCCCATGGTCGTCCATGAAGCCTATGATGGCCACAAGGCCACCTGCACCAGCCAACGCCAGTAGCGCCCGAGCACTTTCGTTACCCTGGAAGCCAAGAAAGGCAAGCACAGCGATGAATGAAACGACAATGGCAACCCCACCACCCCGAGGCGTAGGGATGACATGCGAGCTGCGTGCATTAGGGATATCCAAGATGCTTTTCGCCAAGGCATAACGCCTCAAACCCGCAGTCATCAGCAAGGAAGCGATAACCACGAGTGGAACCATCCACCACTGACTCATTGTTATAATTCCTGATTGTTCTGGAAGCGTATAACTGGAATGGTGCTGTCGGCCCAACGCGCGACAACAACATCCTCACGTTTGCAATCACTCACATCATGATGGCGCCCCCCGGCGCAAGGTGGCGGCATACATCAATGCTTCCAGCTTTTTCATGAGCTTGGTACGCGAAAAGTTCTGCTCGTAATACAGGCGACCGCTGCGCCCCATCTCATCCCGCTTCTCCACATCAGCGCTTGCCAGTTCGAGTACTATCCGGGATAGCGCCTTGCCATCACCAGAAGGACAAGCCAACCCAGCCCCGGACTCCCTGATGACCCTCGCCGCTTCGCCGTCCACCGCCCCTATCAATGGCCTCCCCGAAGCAAGGTAGGTCTGCACCTTGCCTGGGATGGTCTTGGCGATGATGTCGTTGGTCTTCAGCGAAACGAGTAACGCATCTGCCTGCGCGAACAATGCAGGCATTTCTTCTAGCGGGTGCCGCCCCAACAGCAAAACATTGTCCAACTGTCTGAGTGCAATCTGCTCAGCAATCCAGTTGCCCATGCGCCCATCACCCACAATCACCCAACGGATAGCGGCCTGGTCACGGAGCTCTTCAGCTGCATCCAGTATCGAAGGAAAGCCCTGAGTCTCACCTAAATTGCCAGCATAAACGATGGTGAATACATCAGCCTGCCTGTCAATTAGGGACGACTGAGGCGATACCGACGCAGAAAAGTCGTCCTCTGCCCAACTAGGGAAATAGATCAGGCGCTCGTCCGGCATACGCTTGGTGCAATATCTTTTTACGTCCTCGACAAAGGCATGAGACTGCACCAGCAGATAGTCGGTACGATTGTATATCCATGACACGACCTTACCGACCATGGCAATGAGCTTTGGATTCTTGACCACTCCGACAAAACTCAGGGACTCCGGCCATAGGTCCAGCACCCAGACAAATACAGGGGTCCGCTTCAGCCGACCGATCACGATAGCTGGGATGGCCGCCATGATTGGCGAAACTGCATTCATGAAGATGGCGTCAAATTGACGCCCTTTCAGCTTGTAGGCACCCACCGTCGAGGCACTGATGAAGAACGACAGGTAATTCAGCGCCAGGGTCAGCTTTCCCGAACCTCGCGGCACCAGAGGTACCCGGATAATCTCAGCCCCCTGAAACTCCTTAAAATACTCGGGCTTTTCACGGTACGCCTCAAAAACCTCACCCTCTGGATAGTTGGGCAAACCCGTCAAAACTGTGACTTCATGCCCCTGCTCAGTAAAATAGCGAACCATGTCATTGATCCGCATATTTTCAGGCCAAAAATATTGTGTAACGAGAAGAACCCGCAACCTGTTGTCAGCCATACCGACTACTCGATCAATACTGTTTCCAGACAATGCGATTCACATAATCCGTGTAGCTGTGCAGGATACGAACAACTTTGTCAGCGACGTTCGGCATACTGTAATCCGCGACAAGACGCAAGCTGCGCTGCTTCCCGCGTGCCTGTGACTCGAGAATGGCCAATCCTTGCATGACACGTTCGACTTCAAGCCCAACCATCATGACTGCCGCCTCCTCCATTCCCTCAGGGCGCTCGTGTGCTTCACGAATATTCAACGCGGGGAAGTTGAGAATGGAGGACTCTTCATTGATCGTGCCGCTGTCTGACAAAACAGCCTTAGCTTCCAACTGTAGTTTGTTGTAGTCCTTAAAGCCCAGTGGCTTGAGCAGTTGCACATTTTTATGGAACGTTACCCCCATGGCACTCACGCGTTTTTGCGTCCGCGGATGGGTCGAGACGATGACTGGCAGATCGAAATGCTCGGCAACCGTATTCAATGTATCAACCAGTTTTAAGAAATTCTTGTCGGAGTCTATATTTTCTTCCCGATGTGCACTGACCACAAAGAACTTATTGCGTTCAAGGTCAAGGCGGCTCAGCACATCTGACTGTTCGATACCTTCACGGTAATAGTTAAGAACTTCGAACATAGGGCTGCCAGTCTTGATTACCCGATCAGCCGGTAGCCCTTCGCTCAGCAAATAGTCACGGGCAATCGTACTGTATGTCAGGTTAATGTCAGCGGTGTGGTCGACAATCCGGCGATTGATTTCCTCGGGGACGCGCATGTCGAAACAGCGATTACCCGCCTCCATATGGAATGTCGGAATCTTGCGGCGCTTAGCGGGGAGCACGCTCATACAACTGTTGGTATCCCCCAACACAAGCAGTACTTCAGGCTGCACTTCCGCCAGCACCCGGTCGACGGCAATGATCACATTGCCAATAGTTTCCGCGCCTGTAGCACCTGCCGCATTCAAAAAATGGTCTGGTTTTCGAATACCAAGATCCTGGAAAAAGATCTCGTTGAGCTCGTAGTCATAATTTTGACCGGTATGCACCAGTACATGCTCGCAGTGCTCATCCAGCGCGGCCATGACACGCGACAGACGAATAATCTCCGGGCGAGTACCCACTACCGTTACCACTTTCAATTTTTTCATTCTAGGATCCTGAAGCAATAGATCAAGCTTTCGCACCCACAGGCCGGGCATAGGTGTCAGGGAGCTGTCGGTCGAAAATTTCGTTGGCCCAGAGCATCACGATCAACTCGTCATCGCCCACGTTGGTGATGTCATGGCTCCACCCAGGAACGGTTTCCACAACTTCAGGCTTGTCCCCCGTTGTGAACAACTCGTAGAACGCATTCGAAACGATATGCCTAAAACGGAAACAGGCGCGCCCTTTGATGACAAGAAACTTCTCGTTTTTCGAATGATGATAATGCCCCCCGCGAGTGACGCCCGGATGTGCAGTAAAGTACGAAAACTGCCCTGAATCCTTGGTTTTGAGCATTTCGACGAAGACACCACGGGGATCTTCGTGCTTCTGCAATCCATAAGTGAAGCGCTCCGCCGGCACAAAGCTGAGGTAAGTGGAGTACAGCGCACGTACTAGGCCCGTACCCACGGGTTCGGTGATCATCGACCCGCGACTTTCCTTGAATGCGTAGAGCTGTCGCACCAACTCACCCACCGTGGTCTGGTAAACCGGGTCGACAGTGACAAAGCCTTGCTGCTCCTTGGTGCCCTCCATGACTTGGAGGAATGACGAAATCACATCATCAATATAGACAAGTTGCAGAGGCGCGTCGGGATCATTAACCGTTACCGGCAATTCGCGCACGATATTATGGCAGAAGGTAGCGACTGCGGAGTTGTAATTAGGTCGCGACCACTTACCGAATACGTTCGGCAGTCGGAAGATAAACACAGGCACACCGTGCTCGCCTTGCAATGACTGAAGAGCCTGCTCGGCACCTCGCTTGCTGTGGCCGTACGGGTTGTCCAGTAGCGCCTGAATGGACGACGTGTAAAGCACCGGGGGTTTCCTTCCCGAGTTGGCTATTGCATCGCACAGGGCCTGTGTCAGGTCAGCATTTCCGGCCTGGAACTCTGCGGGGTCCTGGGGACGGTTCACCCCCGCAAGGTGGAAAACAAAGTCGGCTTGGGCAACTAACCCTGGAAGGCTCGAAAGTGAGTCTCCCCGGGCAAAGCGCATGATCTCAACGTCGCTACGCTCATTCAAATGAGCAATCAGGTTTTGCCCTACGAAGCCATTGGCGCCAGTGATCAAGACCTTCATCTGTCATTCCTCCGGCGTTGCATGCTCACCGCGCTGGATGGCTTGCATGAATTCCAGCTTCAATAACAGCCGCTGCATACCCTCGACATCCAAGCGCTCAGTGTTGTGCGAGTTGTAGTCTTCGGTACGGGAAATTTTTGTTTCTCCCTCTTCGACAAACTTGGCATAGTTCAAATCCCGCAAGTCCGGTGGTACACGGAAGTAATCGCCCATGTCCTCCGCGCAGGCCATTTCTTCGCGGCTAAGCAACGCCTCATAGAGCTTTTCGCCGTGCCGCGTACCGATCACCTGAATGGGATGTTCTGGCTTACCCACCAACCCGGTCAAGGCACGGGCCAATGTATCTACAGTCGCTGCAGGCGCTTTTTGTACGAACAAATCACCATTGTTGCCATGTTCGAAAGCATATAGAACTAAGTCGACCGCATCGGACAAAGTCATCATGAAGCGCGTCATGTTGGGATCGGTCAGTGTCAACGGCTTGCCAGCGCGAATCTGGTCGATGAATAGCGGAATCACCGAACCACGCGAAGCCATGACATTCCCATAACGAGTGCCACAAATGACGGTCTTCTTTTCATCCACATTCCGCGACTTAGCAACCATTACCTTTTCCATCATGGCCTTGGAAATACCCATGGCATTGATAGGGTAGACCGCTTTGTCGGTACTCAGGCAGACGACGCGCTTGACGCTATTCTGAATGGCCGCTTCCAGTACGTTTTCAGTCCCCAACACATTCGTCTTGACCGCCTCAAGGGGGTGAAACTCACATGAAGGAACTTGCTTTAGTGCAGCGGCGTGATAAATATAGTCGACACCACGCGTCGCATTTAAAACACTCTGATAATCGCGCACATCACCAATATAAAACTTTAACTTATCACTCGCATAACGCTTACGCATGTCATCTTGTTTTTTTTCATCGCGACTAAAAACACGGATCTCCCGAATATCGCCTTCCAAAAATCTTTTCAGCACCGCGTTACCAAATGAGCCTGTGCCGCCGGTTACTAGCAAGACCTTACCCGAAAATATACTCACTTATTATTCTCCATAAACTCAACAAGCTGTTTTCCGACGGCGCGACTTGACTTAGTCTCAAGCACCCAGACCTTACCACGCGCGGCCTTGTCATACAAATTCTGCTTGTCCGCAGCACTGAAATCGACGAGCGCGCGCGCAACCGCATCGATTGAAAACTCTTCAATAACATTAATATAGTCGAAATACTCATCTGGTATCCCTGCCAGGCGCGTCGTCAACACCGGTATACCAGCAGACATGTATTCAATCAGCTTTGAAGGAAAGGAGTAGCGGGTATACCGCTCCGCAGGATTGCGCGTCAGCAACAGCAATGAGGCCGCCCCTTGCAGCTGCGCCACCCTCTCAGGCGACACAAACCCAAGATACTTGACGGAGGCATGCCGAGCGCAAACATCCGTCAAGTAGCCCTCCAGATCACCGCGACCACATAGCACCAGCTCGTAGTCGATACCCGATCGAAGAAAACCCTCCACCAGCTCGACAATTCCATACGAGCGGTTGACCCCACCGGCGTAGAAAATCATCTGCTTGCGGCCCGACCCCGCCACGGTAACAGGCCCAGATGAGGACGAAGATATACCCTCGAGCACCATATAGGGCTTGGAGCGCCATGCCGGATAGTCTTCGACCATCGGTCGACTGATTACCACCAAGCCATTTGACGAAGCAAGCAGCCCTGACAACAGGGAAGCATCGAGCTTCTTCAATAGCTTTAAAAGCCTGCCACGCCCAAGGGCCACATCCATGAACGATGGCAAGTCTGGGACGTATACAAAGAAAGGTTTTTTGCACAGCTTTGAATACAAGTAGGCAGCCAGCAAATTAGGCGAGTGCGCCGCGTATACACAGATAGCGTCAGTCCGACGCCCCATACGCAAGAGACCATAGAATGAACCGACACACCGCGTGAGCATTTTGATTACAGGCAAATTGACGAACGGCATGACACGCCCCACCCCCTGCCCGTTGCCCGGCAACAGTTTGCCGGGTAGCCAGACTCGCTTGATACGCGGAAAGGTGGAAACTGCAATAGTCGCCAGAGTGTCAACCCTCAACCCAGCCAACCTGAGCGCTTCAATGAAGCGCGACTCCAACTTGTAGGCCGCAACCTGCGGAAACTTGTCACCGGCGGAGTAGCGCTCGAAATAGGCTTCCCCCACATGAAAGCCCAGCAGCAGGACTTTGCGCACTGCCGCGCCGCTCTTGACTTCGCGCTCCCCTTGCAACAGTGCACGCTTGGATTCCACACTCATTTCGCGACCATAGCCCGGTAAGCTTTTACGAACAATGCGTATACGAACAGCATCAATATCGACCAGAAAACGCCATGATCGTAAAAAATAGGCCCTTCACCTGGCAGCTGAGATAGATGATAGCCCATGACCCCACCTGTAACAGCAATGGCGCCTGCCAACGAACTCCCTCCTAGCGGAAGAGCCGCGAAAACACCTAGCAGTACAGAACCACATAGCAAGCCGACGGCAGCCAGAGGCCATCCACCCAATGCGTATGACGTGATGTGAACTGCTGCAGGAGCAGTACCACGCCCATTGAACTGATCATTGAATATCTCGGTATATATATAGTAACTGGGGCGGCACTTTTGACCGACTTTTGCCTGCGCAAGCAAGCCCCCGCATACCTGTCCCCGCTTGGTGAAAACCTCGTAGTAATATGGGTAGATAATGGCCATACGATTGACAGCATGAAACATCATCTTAGGGACTTCCCCACCAATGGCCGCACTCAATGCCACGACATCCGCCCCCTTGCTCTCCTTCTCATCCCTTTCAGGTACAGGGGCTACCGAGTGACCGGCTATGTCAGCCTCTGACACTTGCGGCTCAACCATCGCAGACTCGCCGATCTGCGACTGTTCAGCCTGCTCCGGCACCGGAGGAGAAATCCTGTAAACAAATGCCGAGATCAGAAAATACACCAGCAGCAGCGCGACCATACCGACCGCCGCCTTCACGAATGGATACCGTGGCGTATAAACAAACACAGCCAGTACCAAGCCCGCATAGAAAATCAGAATGGGCCATTTCATATTCAGGACAACCAGAAGCACTGAGATCACGACAGCATTCAGCAGTGTGACCCCCCCCCACCAAAGCCCACCCTTACGCACGAGCTTCACCGCACCATAGATAGACAAGAAGTGCAAATTCGACATCAGCAGGGCCATACTAAAGAAGCTGACCCGCTCACGAATGACGAAACGCGCCTCTACACTCGAAGTAAAATCGCTACCTGCCAGAAACAGCCGGAAGGCTTCCGCTTGCCAGAACGCGTATATCACAACTCCATAACAGAGCAGCAAGAGCATTAGATAGGATGAATGGGTAAACTCTGGAAAGAAACCTACCACCCTAGCAACCAATGGCTGCGTGAACCTCCGCACCAACCAGACTACCAACGGCGTCACAACGAATGGTGACAATAGCAGCAACCAGAAACCCGAAGAGAACAATGTATCAAATTCGAATATCCGAGCAGTGAAGGGAGTTTTCTCCAGAAACGGGCGTGCTGATGGAATTAAGTAGACAAGATTACCAAGGACAACAGTCAGAAAATAGGACACTAAAAAAATAGTTGGCGCAATATTTACCGACAGCCAATCTCGAAACTTATTCGAATCGGTCATTCCCCTCCCCCCCTAAAGTCCTTTAAACCATAATTTTATTTCTGTCGCAACAACCTAGAAACACCGCTAGCCGCAACACTCATCAATCCATTCTGGCGTTCATGAAATCTTTCCAAGCCACAGTTTTCCAGACCACGAGCAGCGAGAACAACGAAAAAATCAGGACCCACACCAAGACCCGCGCCCACCACACCACCGCCCCCATGAAGACATCTAGTGCAACCTGAAGTAAGTAACCTACCATCAAAGCCAGCATCGACACGGCAAACGGCTTCAGCAGCCCCCTGTAAAGATTGACCTTTCTCATGATGGTTGCAGTGACGATACCAAAATAGATCAACTGCCCCACCACCACACCCAACGCCACACCATACAAACCGAACAATATCCCGCCCGCATAAGAAAGCAGCAAGGACACCAAAGCAGCAGCCAATGAAAACATGGCCAGCAGCCGCATGCGCCTGTGCACTTCAAGGCGTTTTTGTGTGTAAACCGCAGCGCAGTTCAGGAAGACGCCAAGGTAAGCGATCAGTAGCGCCCCAAAAGGCGCCGATATTGGCTTGCCGGTGAACTGCTCAAACACTGAAAATCCCACCAGCGCAATAACAGCCCACAGCAAGGAAAAAACAATTACCAGGAAGCCAACGGAGCTTTGAATCAGTGAACCCTCAAAAACACCATCACGGAATCGTTTGATGATCAGCGGGTGCACAAGCATGAGCAGAGGCATACTCAGCAACCCGCCGGCGCCGACAAACAGATCCTTCATCGATAGGTACGAATCACCACCTGGGACATTCAAGGCGCCAATCGCAAATCGGTCAGCAGCCACCATCAGCAGCATCCCCAGCATCCAGGGTGCCAGCGCGGAACCATAGTTGTATACGGCGCGGACGTCATTGCCGAACGCCGAACAAGCCGCCAAAGGGCCGTTCACTCCCATTCTGACAGCCGCCGCAACGAACATGACCAATGCAGCCAGTCCATATCCACCACTGAGTGCAAGCATGGCATCCGTATACGACACGCCCACATCAGAGTAACAAAAATAAATAATCCCCAACTGACCTACTACCTGCAAGACCACAGCCAGTAACTGTTGACGAACCAAAAATGCAGCCTGACAAACCGAAGACATGAAAAAGAAGAGCATTTGCGAAAAACACAACAGCAAAACACACAAAAATGTGTCATTCGCAGAGGAAAAAAGTACTGCAACCGATCCAGCGACAAGTGCCGCAAAGGGGGCCAACATTATAACGAGGTAAAGACAGCTTGAAAAAAACGCCCTATGATCACTATAGGAAGAATAATAATAAACATAAGAGTTCCCAACCCACATAGCACTCAACTGACCGACAATCAGCGAACAGGCGACACTCACCGAGTAGGAGACATATTCATCCTCAGGAAAAAAACGGTACAAAAAGAAGATAAAAAATACAGTAAGAAAAGCCGGCAACAGTTTAACCGGAATGTACAATAAAAACTTCCCAAGAAACCCATTTCCCCTGACGCTGATTGCCACTCACCATCCCCTTCACAAACCCCTCTCAACTCGCCTCAGGGTAGTAGCGTCCAGCAGTGAGTCTAGTCGACCAACGGGTCGCCGGTAGAACGTAGCTCAGGATAGTAGCTGAAATACCACGATAGGAACAGAAGGCGGCGATCTCATTTCCGATGCTAATCCAACATCATCAAACCGCTCTAGTACCGCGCTTTTCTCAGTCCCTTGAACCGACGAGCCATTCATATGCATAAATGATTAGCGCACTAACCAATTGAAAATAAACGACTCGAGCAGAGTCGCTCCAATCACGCACGACCTCACTCAATCCCCAGGAATGCGGATCTCAGCTAGAATATTGGCTGTCTCGATAGATTGAGCAAGCGCATGCCTGAGCGAACGCTTGGCGTCTTGCTCCCCATGCACAAGTATCACTTGAGCCCCGCGCCGAGATACCCCCCCAGCAAACCTCAACAACCCTCTCTGATCTGCATGACCCGCATATCCAGCCAATGTCAGCACTTTGGCCCTGATCTCATACATCCGCCCATCCAAATCAACCTGCACAAACCCTTCAGCCCCCTCACTCGCCTGTATCACCGCCCCCGGCGTCCCCTTAGCCTGGTACCCCACAAACATCACCTCATGCCGCGGATCCCCCAGCATGGCCTTGAGGTAATTGACGATACGCCCACCCGAACACATCCCGTTGCCGGCGATTACGATTGCAGGGCGCCCTGTGCTCTTGAGGTAGTTGACCACCTGCTGGTGGCGGGCATGGGTGTCCACGCTGATCAGCTGACTGAAGCCGAGTGGATCGCGCCCCGCTTCAACACGCGCCTTGGCTTCTGCATTCCAGTATTCGTGCAGCTCCCGGTACACGCCGGTGATGCGCTGAGCCAAGGGCGAATCGAGGATGACGGGCAACTGTGACCAGTCGATCGGCTCCCCGTCCGGAGCCGGACCGGTAGTGTTCAGCAGGGCTTTGCGATGAAGAATATCTTCCAGTTCATACAGCAGCTCCTGGGTACGACCAAGACTGAATGCAGGAATCAGGATGGTGCCCTTGTCGGCAAGTGCACGGTCGATGGCGTCTTCCAGTCGCTGGCGGCGGTCGCCTGCCTGTGGGTGCAGGCGGTCGCCGTAGGTGCTTTCCAGCACTAGCACGTCGGCGCGCTCCGGAGGCTGCACCGGGCGCAGCAGCGGGTTGCCGCAAGCGCCCAGGTCGCCAGAAAACACATACCGGGTGTTGGTTTGCTCATGCTGCATATCGCACTCGACATAAGCGGACCCCAGCAGATGCCCTGCGCGCTGCAGACGAATACGACAGGCAAGACCCGGGCGCTCGACCACCGTGTGCCACTGCTCGAAGGGCAGCGGCACGATGAGGTCACGGATGAAATCGAGATAGCGCGCCACCTGCGCAGGCTTGCTGCTGATACTCAGCTTGTAGGCGTCTTCCAGTACCAGCGGCAGCAGCCGGGCTGAGGGCTCGCTGCACAGGATAGGGCCACGGTAACCCGCTGCCAGCAGCGCAGGGATGCGCCCAACATGGTCGAGATGGACATGAGTGATGACCAGTGCCTGAATGCCCTGGATATCGAAGCCGAGCGCCGCGGTCTCCGCATCCGACGGCGCCTCATTCCCTTGCTCAAGGCCGCAATCAATCAGCAGGCTAACGGAGGGATCAAGGTGCAACTGATGGCAGGACCCAGTGACACCCCGGGTACCACCATGATGGGAAAGGCTGGGATATTCCATGCTGCGCACACTCGCCTGGACCGAAAATGAAGTGGACTATTACTCCATGACGGCCGACGCATGCATAGGTGAACCTTTCTTTAGTAGGTGTAGGATATTTCCTTAGTTGCCGCTCAGTGCCGCCTCACGAGCAGACTCCCTGATCTTGCGTTTGCTGCGCTGCACGCCGTAGGCCCCCAGCAACGGCCCGACTGCCAAGCCAATGACCAAAGCGGCCAATACCAGGACAGCAACCGGCATGGCGGGTGCAGCCCACCCGAACAGGACCAATGACACGGTTTGCTGGTTCTCCAGCACGAAGAACAGCACCACAGCCGCCAATAGCAGCACGAACACCGCCGCCAGGGCGCGCTTGAAGTTACGCATCAGATTGCTCCTTTGGGAATCAGGTGTGGGCCTCTTCATGCTCGTCTTCATTGACCCGGTCGCGCAACTCTTTGCCGGGTTTGAAATGCGGCACGAACTTGCCTTCGAGGCTGACCGACTGGCCGGTCTTGGGATTACGGCCTACGCGTGGGGCGCGATAGTGCAGCGAGAAGCTGCCAAAACCGCGGATCTCGATGCGATCGCCGGTAGCCAGGCATTGTGACATCTGCTCAAGCATGGTCTTGATGGCCAGCTCCACGTCCTTGGACGAGAGCAGCCCCTGATGGGTGACAATACGTTCGATCAGCTCCGACTTCGTCATATTTTTCCCTTCGTTATCAAGCAGCTAGATCATTGCTTAACCAGTTTGTAGCACGCCGGGAAGGATTTGAACAGGGTGGATCTTGACTTAATAAAAAAATTCAAGATTGAAGTAATTCAAGAATGGTCTACCGCTTAGACAGGCCAGCGCTGCCTGATTCGCGGGTGAACCCGCTCCTACAATGGGGGTGTCAGCCTGAAGTTAGCGTGGTCCGGCGCCATCGGCGTAGGCGCGGGCTTACCCGCGAACACCGGCGATGCCGGTGCCATCCACCGTGGCGCCTGAT
>NZ_JBICII010000021.1:0-31523 GCF_043101865.1 Pseudomonas sp. zjy_15 | reverse complement strand
TCGATGTGTGTCCCCCGCGAATACGGGGGCGGGGGCAACGGTGGACGGCTGGTGGAAATTGGCCGGCAGGCCCGGCCCTTTCGCGGGTGAACCCGCTCCTACGACGGGCTGTGCCGGGCCACCGATGTGTGTCACCGCGAATACGGTGGCGGCGGCAACGGTGGGCGGCTGGTGGAAATTGGCCGGCAGGCCTGGCCCTTTCGGGCCACCGATGCCTGTGTCGAACCATTGATGTGGCTGCACCCTCGATCCGTGTAGGAGCGGGTTTACCCGCGAATACGGTAGCAGCGGCAACGGTGAACGGCCGGTGGAAATTGGCCGGCAGGCCCGGCCCTTTCGCGGGTAAACCCGCTCCTACGACGGGCTGTGCCGGGCCATCGGTGCCGTGCAGGGCGTTTAAACCTTCAACACCAGCTTGCCAAAATTCTCCCCGCTGAACAGCTTCAACAAGGTCTCCGGGAAGGTTTCCAGCCCTTCCACCACATCCTCTTTGCTCTTCACCTGCCCGCTGGCCAGCCAGCCGGCAATCTCCAGCGCGGCTTTGCCGTAGTCTTTGCTGTAATCCATCACCACAAAACCTTCCATGCGCGCGCGGTTCACCAGCAGCGACAGGTAGTTGGCCGGGCCTTTCACGGCTTCTTTGTTGTTGTACTGGCTGATCGCGCCGCAAATCACGATGCGTGCCTTGAAGTTGATGCGCGTCAGCACGGCATCGAGGATGTCGCCGCCCACGTTGTCGAAGTACACGTCTACGCCTTTGGGGCATTCGCGCTTCAGGCCGGCCAGCACGTCTTCGGCCTTGTAGTCGATCACGCCGTCAAAGCCCAGTTCGTCCTTCAGGTACTGGCACTTCTCGGCACCGCCGGCAATACCGACCACGCGGCAGCCTTTGATCTTGGCAATCTGCCCGACAATGCTGCCCACCGCACCGGCCGCGCCGGAGATGACCACGGTGTCGCCAGCTTTGGGTTGGCCGACGTCCAGCAGGGCAAAGTAGGCGGTCATGCCGGTCATGCCCAGCGCTGACAGGTAACGGGGCAGGGGGGCCAGCTTGGGGTCGATCTTGTGCAGGCCCTGGGGCTCGCCGGTGAAGTAGTCCTGCACGCCGAGGGCGCCGCTTACGTAATCGCCGGGCTGGTAGCCGGGGTGATTGGAGGCAACCACCTCACCGACGCCCAGCGCACGCATTACCTGGCCCAGGGCCACGGGCGGGATGTAGGACTTGCCTTCGTTCATCCAGCCACGCATGGCCGGGTCCAGCGACAGGTACAGGTTGCGCACCAGTATCTGGCCTTCGCCGGGTTGTTCGGCGGGTACGGTCTCGAAGCTGAAGTCGTCACGGCGCACGGCGCCGACCGGGCGTTTGGCAAGCAGGAAGCGGCGGTTGGTCTGGGTCATGGCGGGTCCTTGTGGGCTGTGGAGGGCGTAAGGCGTTCAATCTACCTTGTTGATGAAGGCGGTTGCTTAAAATCACTGACAAGCATGGTAGCCCAACCGTTGCTGTGATGATGCTGCCCGGCCGAGTGGTGGCTGACTATGCTCTGACCCCTACCCAAACCCTCACAGGAGCACGCGATGAGCATGACCTTTTCTGGCCAGGTAGCCCTGGTGACCGGCGCGGCTGCTGGGATCGGCCGGGCAACCGCCCTGGCGTTCGCCCACGAGGGCATGAAGGTGGTGGTGGCCGACCTCGACCCGGTCGGCGGCGAGGCCACCGTGGCGCTGATCCACGCGGCGGGCGGCGAAGCGCTGTTCATTGCCTGCGACGTTACCCGCGACGCCGACGTGCGCCAGTTGCATGAGCGCCTGATTGCCGCGTACGGCCGGCTGGACTACGCCTTCAACAACGCCGGGATCGAGATCGAGCAACACCGCCTGGCCGAAGGCAGCGAAGCGGAGTTCGATGCCATCATGGGTGTGAACGTGAAGGGCGTGTGGTTGTGCATGAAGTATCAGTTGCCCTTATTGCTGGCCCAAGGCGGTGGGGCCATCGTCAATGCCGCGTCGGTGGCGGGGCTTGGGGCGGCGCCGAAGATGAGCATCTACAGCGCCAGCAAGCATGCGGTCATCGGCCTGACCAAGTCGGCGGCCATCGAGTACGCCAAGAAGGGCGTCCGCGTGAACGCCGTGTGCCCGGCCGTGATCGACACCGACATGTTCCGCCGCGCCTACCAAGCCGACCCGCGCAAGGCGGAGTTCGCCGCAGCCATGCACCCGGTGGGGCGCATTGGCAAGGTCGAGGAAATCGCCAGCGCCGTGCTGTACCTGTGCAGTGACGGCGCGGCGTTTACCACCGGGCATTGCCTGACGGTAGATGGCGGGGCCACGGCGATCTGAGTGGATGCCGTGCGGGCTGCTTCGCGGGCAAGCCCGCCCTTTGCAATTGCGATCACCAGGCCAAAGCCCACCATGTCGCGCATGGACAGGATGGGCGTGCCCAGGCCTTTCCTGAGCAAGCCGCGCAGGCAGCTGGCCCCCGGCTAAAAGCTGACGCCTATCTTCAAGCCATACTCGTCACGGGTTTGTTCGTCCGAGGCGGTCATCTGGAACTGCCCGTCCAGTTCATAGTTGTAGCGGCTGAAGTAAAGCGAAGCGTATACCGGCACAGTACCGTGTTGGTTGAAGAGCACGCTAAGTTCGGCAAAGGGGTTGGTGGTATCTTTCAAATCAACCTCTTCACTGCTGATGCCATGTATTTTCAATTGCGAGTCGCCATTGATGACCTGGCGTATGCCCGCTTCGAAACGCAGGGTGGCATTATTGAAGCGGTAATTGTACCCCGCTGCGAGCTTGGCGAATGGCGTGCGGTTGGTAAGGTCGACATCATGACGGCTGGTATTGGGTTCCAGCCGGTTCCATTTGTAGCCGGCGCCCAGCAGCAGGTCGACTGAATGCCGTTCCGCCAGCGCCAACCGCCAGCCCAGGTCCAGGTCGGCCTGGCCGTCCTTGAGCTTCTGGTCATGCTGTTTCGAGTACATGCCGCTGGCTTCGGCCTGGTAGACAAGGCCTTGCCTGGCCGTCATCTTGTTGCCGTAATTGATGAATAAACCACCTTCGGGCATATCTTCGGTGTCATCCTTGGGGCCGTTCAATTCCAGTTGGGTGTAGCTCCCTTGTAGGCCGAGGGTGAATATCGGTGCGGTGGAAGTATCGGCATATCCAACGGTTGGCACAGTAAACAGCAGCAACGGGGTGACCACAGCAGTAAACATGGCTGTTTTCATTACAAACTCCAGGGTGCACTGCAGGTCCGGAGAACGGGCCAGTTACCGATCACGATAGCGACGTTTTTAATGTGTGCAGGGGTATTTAAAAAAATTTCAATACCCTCTGTTTGGCGCAAATTTAATGGCGTCAATAGTGTTTTATAAAGTGTGGATTGGAATAAATTAATGGCTTACTTGCGTCGATTTAATATGGGAAAGCACCGTCGCAGGCTGAGGGGCGGGCTATCATTGATGGCCTAGTGATATTGCTTACAGCGGGCACTGAAAGCGACCCCTTTGCAGCCAAAAACGACAAGACATAGCTATTTGACACTATTCTGGCGCCACCCCCTTGTTCATTGGCAGGCAACGTTGCCACCCTTAGCCTTCGGGATAACCTCACTGGCTGAAAGGGGATCGGTGATGGGCGCGAGCAAGCACGGTGTGCTGGCCAACCTGGGCATGGCCCGCAAACTTGGCCTGGGTTTTGCCTTGGTGCTGCTGCTGACGCTGGCGGTGGCGGCTATCGGCGTTGTGGCGTTGCAAAGCGTTGGCCAGCGCTTCGACAGTTTGCGTCAGCTGGCCCAGTTCAATACCGACTTGCTGCGTTTGCGCGAGCATGAGCAGGCATTTGCCCTGCGCTCCGACATTCAGCAGGCCGACGCCTTGCGTGGCGGCCTGCAGGGTTTGGTCGAACGCGCCCAAGGCCTGCCGGCGCTGGCCGCGGCGCAAACCGATCTTGCCGCCTATGGCCAGGCATTCGAAGCCTTTGTCGAGGCTGTGCAGGCCAAGGAGCTGGCGCTGGACATGGCCAGCTGGTCGGTGTCCAACGTCTCCAATAACCTTGATGTGCTGCAGGCCGGCCTGGCCGATGACGGCGCATATACCCTCAAGCAGTCCCAAGGCCAGCAGGGTAGCGAGTTTCTTGAGCAAGCCGCGCAGGTGGCCCAGGTGTCGCGGCTGATGCTGCAGGCCATGGACGAAGCACGGGTGCGTCTGGATAAAAGCCGCAAGGGCGAGGAGGGTGTGAGCCAGGAGCGTATTGCCCAGACGGTGGAGGCCGCCGGCCTGGTCAGCCAGTTGCAAGGCGCGGTTGGCGATGCCGGTTACCAGAGCGTGCTGGGTGAAGTGGCTGGGCACATTGGCAGTTTCTCGGAAAAACTCAACGAATACACCGACCAGCTGGCCCGCGAGCAGGGGCTCAAGGCGCAGTTGCAAGCCAGCGCCGAGCGGGTGACCGGGCGTGTCGACCAAGCCTACCTTGGGCAGGAGCAGGCCCTGCAAGGCGAGCTGCAGCGTAATGCCCTGGCCATCGGCCTGGCGACGGCGCTGGCGTTGCTTGTAGGCGTGTTGGCGGCCTGGCTGATTACCCGGGCTGTGGTCGGCCCGTTGAAGCATGTGATTGCCCGCGCCCAGCGCATTGCGGCGGGTGAACTGGGCTTCGACGCCCAGGCGCCGCGCCGGGATGAGGTGGGGCAACTGATGCAGGCCATGCAGCAGATGGCGGCGGGGCTTTCGGGCATTGTCAGCGGCTTGCAGCAGGGCATCGAACAATTGGCCGGCAGCGCCCAGGCGTTGTCGACGGTGACCGAGCAGACCAACCGCGAGGTGGGCAGCCAGAAAGAGGAAACCGAGCAGGTCGCTACCGCCATGCAGCAGATGACTGCCACCGTGCACGATGTGGCGCGCAATGCCGAGGAGGCGGCGCAGGCGGCCCAGGCGGCGGACGAGAAGGTCGACTCCGGTCAGCAGGTGGTACGCCAGAGCATGCAGCGCATCGAGCAACTGGCGTCGGCGGCAGAAGCTGCCAGCGCCGGCATCGACAGCCTCAGTGCCGAAATCCACACCATTGGTGACGTGCTGGAAGTGATCAAGAGCGTGGCCGAGCAAACCAACCTGCTGGCGCTCAATGCCGCCATCGAGGCTGCCCGCGCCGGCGAGCAGGGGCGTGGCTTTGCCGTGGTGGCCGATGAAGTGCGCGCGCTGGCGCGGCGTACGCGGCAATCCACCGAGCAGATCGAAACCTTGGTGGCCAGCCTGCGCGGCAATGCCCAGCAGTCGGTGGCGCAGATTCGTGGCAGTACCGAGCTGGTACGGCTGGCCGTGGCCGATGCCCTGCAGACCGAAAGCGCGCTGGGCAGCATTGCCGCAGCGGTGTCATTGATTCAGCAGATGAACCAGCAGATTGCCGCAGCCGCCGAGCAGCAGAGTTCGGTGGCGGAAGAGATCAGCCGCAGTGTCACGCAGATTCGCGGCAGTGCGGACCAGGCGGCATTGGCGATGCAGGACAATGCCCGGTCCAGTGTCGAGCTGGCGCAACTGGGCACCGACCTGAAGGGCATGGTGGGGCATTTCAGGTTGTAATCTCGTTGTCTGTGCCGGCCTATTCGCGGGTAAACCCGCTCCTACAAAGCCCGTCGTAGGAGCGGGTTTACCCGCGAATAGGCCACCCCAGGCAACAACAACCCTCACCCCCTACGCGGGTTAAGAATCACCAAAGCCAACACCCCCGCCACAATCCCCCAGAACGCCGAACCAATCGAAAACAAGGTCAGCCCCGAAGCGGTCACCATAAAGGTGATCACCGCTGCCTCTCGCTCGCGCGCCTCGCTCATGGCCACGGTCAAACCGTTCATGATCGAGCCAAACAGCGCCAGTGCCGCGATCGACAGCACCAGCTCTTTCGGCAATGCCGCGAACAGTGCCGCCAAGGTGGCCCCGAACACACCGGCAATGCCGTAGAAAATCCCGCACCACACCGCCGCGGTGTAGCGTTTGTTCGGGTCTTCATGGGCATGCGGCCCGGTGCAGATCGCCGCGCTGATCGCCGCCAGGTTGACCCCATGCGAGCCGAACGGCGCCAGCACCAGCGAGGCGAAGCCGGTGGCCGAAATCAGCGGCGAGGCCGGTACCTGGTAGCCGTCGGCACGCAGTACGGCCACGCCGGGCATGTTCTGTGAGGTCATGGCCACCACGAACAGCGGAATGCCGATGCTGATGGTTGCCGCCAGCGAAAAGCTTGGCGTGGTCCACACCGGCTTGGCCACTTCCAGGTGGAAGCCGCTGAAGTCCAGCAGGCCCAACGCGCCGGACAATGCTGTGCCCACCAACAGCGCGGCCAGCACGCAATAGCGCGGCGACAGGCGTTTGACCAGCAGGTAGCTGAAGAACATGCCCAGTACCAGCAATGTGCGGTGCTGCGCGGCCACGAAGATTTCGCTGCCGATCTTGAACAGGATGCCCGCCAGCAGTGCCGAGGCCAGCGAGGCCGGAATGCGCTTGACCAGGCGCTCGAAGCTGCCGGTCAGGCCGCACGCCAGCACCAGCAAGGCACAGGTAATGTAGGCACCAATGGCCTCGCCATAGCTGACCCCACCCAGGCTGGTGATCAGCAGCGCCGCGCCGGGGGTGGACCAGGCGATGGTGATCGGTGTGCGGTAGCGTAGCGACAGGCCGATGCTGCACACCGCCATGCCGATCGACAGCGCCCAGATCCATGACGAAATCTGCGCGGTGGTCAGCCCGGCTGCCTGGCCGGCCTGGAACATCAGCACCAGCGAACTGGTATAGCCGGTGAGCATGGCAATGAAGCCGGCGACCACCGCCGACGGGGAGGTGTCTGCCAGGGGCCGCAGACGTGCGGAAGTGGCATCGGTCATGAACAAAATCCTTGTAAAGGTGTAAGCAGTTTTTTCAGACTACAGCGAGCAAGGTTGATCCTTGCCATACAGCGGCCATTGCTTTTAGCCGTACAGTCGCCACATATTGGGCGCAATTGCGAAACTGCTTTGCAGGGAGGGTCGATGTACAAGGTCTATGGCGACTACCAGTCGGGTAACTGTTACAAGGTCAAGCTGATGTTGAGCCTGCTGGGCCGGCCGTATGAATGGCACCCGGTGGACATTCTCAAGGGCGAGACCGAAACGCCCGAGTTTCTGGCGATGAACCCCAACGGCAAGGTACCGGTGCTGGAACTGGAAGACGGTAGTTACCTGTGGGAGTCCAACGCCATTCTCAACTTCCTGGCCGATGGCAGCGAGTTCCTGCCCAGCGAGCCGCGCCTGCGTACCCAGGTGTTGCAGTGGCAGTTCTTCGAGCAGTACAGCCACGAGCCGTATATTGCTGTGGCGCGGTTCATCCAGTTCTACCTGGGCCTGCCGGACGAGCGCCTGGACGAGTACCGCAAGTTGCACAAGGGCGGCTACAAGGCGTTGAGGGTGATGGAGCGACAGTTGCAGATGACGCCTTACCTGGTGGGTGAGCAGTACTCGATTGCCGATGTGGCGTTGTATGCCTACACCCATGTGGCGCAGCAGGGCGGGTTCGACCTGGCAGAGTACCCGGCGGTAAGGGCCTGGCTGGAGCGGGTCAGCAGCCACCCGCGGCATGTGCCGATGGTGGGTTGAAAACCGACCTGTTTTCCAGGCGCTTGCGCAATCCTTGTGGGAGCGGGCGTGCCCGCGAACACGGGCGCAGCCCGTGCCAACCACCGCGGTGTCTGCTTCGCGGGCTCGCCTGCTCCCACAGGGATCTGCTTCGTCAGTCAGATGGCGGCAAACCGCTCATCCAGGTAAGCGATGATCGCCTTGGACTCGTACATCCAGGTCACCTTGCCGGCTTCTTCAATGCGCAGGCATGGCACTTTCACCCGGCCGCCACCTTCTTGCAGGGCCTGGCGGTGCACCGGGTCGTTCTTGGCGTCGCGCAGCGCCACCGGCACGTTCAACCGGTGCAGGGTGCGGCGGGTTTTGACGCAGAACGGGCAGGCGTGGAACTGGTACAGCGCCAGCCCCTTGGCCGCTTGCTCGATGCGGGCCTGGGCGGCGGCGTCGCGCTCGCGTTTGGCCGGGCGGCTGATCCAGTCACCGAACACGATGAGCTGGCCGAGGCCAACCCGCAGGGCTTTGACGATCATGGGCAACTCCTGAAATGCAAAAGCCGACCCTGAAGGGTCGGCTTGGGGCCAGCAACCAATCACTTGATCAGGCTGAGGAACTCGCTGCGGGTGGCGGCGTTATCGCGGAACTCACCCAGCATCACCGAGGTGATCATGGTCGAGTTCTGCTTCTCGACACCGCGCATCATCATGCACATGTGCTTGGCTTCGACCACCACGGCCACGCCCGCAGCACCGGTTACCTGCTGCACGGCTTCGGCGATCTGGCGGCTGAGGTTTTCCTGGATCTGCAGGCGGCGGGCATACATGTCGACGATACGTGCCACCTTCGACAGGCCCAGTACCTTGCCCTTTGGCAGGTAGGCAACGTGTGCCTTGCCAATGAACGGCAGCATGTGGTGTTCGCACATCGAATACAGTTCGATGTCCCGGACCAGCACCATTTCGCTGTTGTCAGAGCTGAACAAAGCGTTGTTGGTGACTTCTTCCAGTGTTTGCTCATAACCGCGGCAAAGGTACTTCATCGCCTTTGCAGCCCGCTTGGGCGTGTCGAGCAGGCCCTCACGGGAGACGTCCTCGCCAATCTGGCTGAGGATCTCGGTGTAGTTCTGTTCCAGGGACATGGATCTACCTGTGGGAAAAAATCGCAAAAACGAAGGGTACGGCGGTGAGGGCGGCGCTGCAAGCGCGGCGTTACTCGTCGCGGCCTTCGAGCATGGTTCGCTTCAGCATCACATACACCGCGCCAGTGCCGCCGTGGCGGGCACTGCACGAGGCAAAACCGAGCACTTGCGGGTGCTGGCGCAGCCAGGTGTTGACGTGGCTCTTGATCATCGGGCGCTTGCCGTCCAGGCGCGCAGCCTTGCCGTGGGTCACCCGCACGCAGCGGACCTCCAGTCTGGTGGCTTCGGCGATGAAGTCCCACAAGGTTTCGCGGGCCTTTTCCACCGTCATGCCGTGCAGGTCGAGGCTGCCCTCGAACGGAATCTGCCCCAGCTTCAGCTTGCGCAGCTGGCCTTCCTGTACGCCGTCGCGGCGCCACATCAGCTCGTCTTCGGCGCCTACGTCGATGACGAACTGGTCGGACATGCCATCGATGACCAAAGCCTTGTCACTGCGCACGGTTGCCGCCTGGCGCAGGCCGGCCAGCTTTTGGCGATCGGCCTTGGGCTTGCCGACTTCGGCACGATCATGACGGATCGGTTTTACGCCGCGCACTTCGGCCTTGAACAGGGAAAAATCGTCGTCTTGCATGATGCCTCCACGTAGGCGGCGTAGTTTACGCGACTGTGGGGCCGTGTGCAGCCTGTGCGGGCCTCTTCGCGGGTGAACCCGCTCCTACAGGTACCCCGCCGCCTTCAGGCTCTGTGACATCCCTGCAGGAGCGGGTTTACCCGCGAAGAGGCCCGCACAGGTTACGCAAAACCATCAATCGTGCTTCTTCATCAGGTGCGGCGACAGGTTCAGCTCCCGCCCGCGGCGCAAGCGGATACGGCTGCGCCGCCAGAAACGCACGCCCAGCCACAGCAGCAACAAGCCAGCCACGGTGAGGATGCTGGACAGTGGCTTGTTGGTGTTGAGTTCCTGCAGGGCAGGGTAGTTGCCCAGCAGGCCGGCGACGCCGGCCATGGCCAGCAACACGCCCAGCGTCGCCAGCAGGGCCGACAGGCCGGCCGCCAGGCGGGCGCCCCAGTTACGCGGTTCGCGCGGGCGCAGGCGCTTGGCGTCGAAACTGCCTTTAAGCTTCATTCCGCTCTCCTCGGTGGATATCCGGAATTCGACCTGCTGCTGCCCATCGGGTTCCGCCCGGCTGCCGGGCGGTCCTGCAAGCCGCTCAGATCAGGCTGGCGGTGGGGGCCACGCAAGCGAAGTTGTCAGCCATCACGGCCATTTCGCACTGGTGAATCTGCGCGGCCGGAATGACGCCGTCCTTGAATGCCAGGTCGCGGGTGGCCGACGCGTCTTCTACCAGGGTGCACCGATAACCATAGTCCTTGGCGCGGCGAACGGTGGTGCTGACGCTGGAATGGCTCATGAAACCACAGACGATGAGGTCCAGGTGGCCCAGCTCCTGCAATGTTTCGTGCAGCTTGGTGTTCTTGAACGCGTTGGGCATGCGCTTTTCGATGACGATTTCACCTTCCAGCGGCTCCAGCCCCGGAATGAACTCACCAGCCGGCCCCTGGGGGTCGAAGCGGCCCCCGACAGTGCCCAGGTGGCGAACATGGATGATCGGACGGCCGCTTTTACGGGCGGCGTCGAGCAACCTGGCGATGTTGGCCACGGCCTCGTCCATGCCCGACAGCTTCAGGGGACCGTTGAGGTACTCCTTTTGTGCATCGATGATGATCAGGCTGGCGTGGCTCAGCTTGGCCGGCGGATAGTCGCGGCCAGTGAGGCGAAACATCGTGGTTGGAACGGACATCAAGGGCTCCTTGGATAGGGCTTTTGTATACCTATTCTCCCCTGCCTTGGCGCCAATGGGAATGGTTGACAACGCAAGCGGCATGGTTACTGGCTTGTGGCTAGCCTTTGGGCAAGGCAAAGGAACAAATGTGCGGGTGGGGCTGTTAGACTTTTGTCCGGTCTGAAAATAGGAGTACCCCGTGATCACATCCCGTCTGCGCACGCTGCGCGACTACATCCGCTGGGCGGTCAGCCGCTTCCACGAGCATGATCTGTTCTTCGGTCACGGTGCCGATAATGCCTGGGACGAGGCCCGCATGCTGGTGCTCGGTGCCGTGCACCTGCCATGGGAGGTGGCCGACAGCTACCTGGACTGCATGCTCGAGGACGACGAGCGGGTACGCCTGCAGCACCTGCTCAAGCGCCGTATCGAAGAGCGTGTACCGGCCGCCTACCTGCTGGGCGAGGCGTGGTTCTGCGGCATGTCGTTCATCGTCGACGAGCGGGTGCTGGTGCCGCGTTCGCCCATTGGCGAGCTGATCGAAAAACGTTTCGAG
Organism: Pseudomonas sp. zjy_15; assembly: GCF_043101865.1. Taxonomy (NCBI): domain Bacteria; kingdom Pseudomonadati; phylum Pseudomonadota; class Gammaproteobacteria; order Pseudomonadales; family Pseudomonadaceae; genus Pseudomonas; species Pseudomonas sp. zjy_15. The sequence continues at coordinate 20,457 of NZ_JBICII010000021.1, read as the reverse complement.
CCGTGGCTGGCCAGCGACCCGGCGCGCATTCTGGACCTGTGCACGGGGTCGGGTTGCATCGGCATCGTTGCTGCCGACGTGTTCCCCGAGGCCGAGGTGGTGTTGGCCGATCTGTCGTTCCAGGCCCTTGAAGTGGCCAACCAGAACATCGAACGCCATGGCCTGGACGGTCGCGTGTACACCGTGCAGGGCGATGGCTTTGGCGGTTTGCCGGGGCAGCGTTTCGACCTGATCCTGTCCAACCCGCCGTATGTCGATGCCGAAGACTTCGACGATATGCCGGCCGAGTACCACCATGAGCCCGAACTGGGCCTGGCCTGCGGCAGCGACGGCCTGGACCTGGTACGGCGGATGCTGGCCGAAGCGGCTGACCACCTGACCGAGAAGGGTTTGCTGATTGTCGAAGTGGGCAACAGCCAGGTGCATGTCGAGGCGTTGTACCCCGAGGTGGACTTTGCCTGGCTGGAATTCGAGCGTGGCGGGCACGGGGTGTTCATGCTCACTGCGGAGCAGTGCCGCCAGCATCAGGAACTGTTCAAGGCCCGCGTTTAGGCTATTTGGGGCTGCTGTGCAGCCCATCGCGACACAAGGCCGCTCCCACAAGGTGCTGGATCAATCTGTGGGAGCGGCCTTGTGTCGCGATGGGCCGCGAAGCGGCCCCAATCTCCACCGACAGATGCGGTCTTAGCGGGTAGCAATCCAGATCAACAGCCCTGCCTGGAACACGGCAAACGCCACCAGGCAAGTAATGGTGAAACGCAATCCGCCGTCCTCGCGCTGGTATTTGGCCACGCGCTCATCCCGCTCGCGCAGTTGCCCTTCCTTTTCCAGCAGTTGCTGGTCCGCCTGCTGCAGCAGGTTGGCGGCATCCAGAATCTCCACCCGTTGCAGGCGCTCGCTGCTCCAGACGGCCTTCAGCTGGCCCACCGTCATATCTGCGGTACGGCCCTTCAGGTGCTGGCTGTCCTCGTACTGCACCTCGATACCCACCCCGCGCAAGCACTGGTCACGGCGCAGGCGTGAGTCCTCGTTCAGGGCATCCTTGCTCGGCAGCGCCATGCCTTCTACCCGGTAGTGCGACCACTTGCGCTGCAACCACTGGGCGCCCTGGGCCAGCATGAAACGGCCGATGCCGCGGTTCACGGGTTCCACTTGCAGGCCATGTTCATTGCCAATGCGTACCAGGCGCTCGGCATGGTCGACGCGGATGTCCAGGCGGTTCTGCTCTTTGTGCACCTTCTGGCCAGGCAACTGGATTTCCATGCGCAGCAGGCTGTGTGCCTTGTCATGGCGCTCGGCATAGCCGAACTGCACAAAGCGCAGCGGCCGCGCGCCGGTGCTGCGGTCGGTCGGCAGTGCTGCCAGGCGTAGCAGCTGGAAATGTTCGACGGTCAGCTCGCCCCAGGGCAGGGCAGGGGCTTCCTGGGGTTCTTCGGCCGGCTCGACGGCGGTGGGGGAGGTGGTCATCAGGGCTTGTCCTCAGCTATGCCTGCTGTATCGGCAGGCATGCCCGAGACCTGAGCCTGTTTGACTTACGCCGCAGGCAAATGCTGGATGAACGTCACAATTCGCTCACCCAGTTCGTGCGCCAGCGGCAGTTCGGGGTTGAGGTAGCTGTCGCGTTGCTGGCTCATGCCCTTGGGGCTGATGCGCAGCATGTGGTTCATGCCATCGATCAGGACCAGTTGCGCATCTGGCTTGGCCGCTTTCAGCCGTTGGGCGTCGGTCACGTCCACCTGCACGTCATTGCGCCCCTGCACGATCAGCGCCGGCATGGGCAGGCGGGCAAAGGCGGCTGCCGGGTTTTGCTGGAACAGCGAGATCAGGTAAGGCTGCACGCTGGGGCGAAACACCTGGCGCAGCGGCGCTGGTACATCCAGGCTGGTCTGCCCGGCCTGCAGGCGGTCGAGCAGGGCACTGCCACCGGCCAGTTGCGCCGGCGGCAGGCGCTGGGCCAGTTGTTCGCGCAGTACCTCGGCCAGCGGCCGGCCGCTGCCGGCCAGGGTGATGACCGCGCTGGCGCCAGCCTGCTCGGCGGCCAGGCTGGCAATCAGTGCGCCTTCGCTGTGGCCAATCAGGATCAGCGGGCCGAAGCGCGGGTCGGCTTTGAGCTTGTGGCTCCAGGCGACCACATCGGCCACATAGCGCTCCACGCTGAGGTCACGCTCGTCAGGCGTGGCCGGCTGGCTGGCGGCCACCCCGCGTTTGTCGTAACGCACGCTGGCAATGTGCTCGTTGGCCAGCAGCAGGGCCAGGCGCTTGAGGTTGTCGACCTTGCCGGAGGCCGGGTTGTTGCCGTCGCGGTCGGTGGGGCCGGAGCCGGCGATGATCAGCACCACGGGCGGCGGGGTGGCCTGTTGCGGCAGCAGCAGGCTGCCGTGCAGCACGCCCTGGCCGGTGTCCAGGTCGATCGGGCGTTGTAGCACAGTGGGTGCGGCGGCCTGGGCCAGGCCGGTGCACAGCAGGAAGAACAAGGCGACGAGGCGCGACATCATGCGGTACTACTTGGGGAGATGTGGGTTTGACCCACTGTTTGCGGGAAGGTTCTGGGGGGCGAATTGCAGGTTCGGCCCTTTCGCGGGCACGCCCGCTCCCACAGGTATTTCACAGCATTTGGATCTGTGGTGATCCTGTGGGAGCGGGCGTGCCCGCGAAGAGGCCCGCACAGGCGATCAAACCATCTGTATACTGCTGCTTTCGTCCATTTCAGGCAGAACTCGCGGAGCGTCCATGTCCGGCAATACCTACGGCAAGCTGTTCACTGTCACCACCGCTGGCGAGAGCCATGGTCCGGCGTTGGTCGCCATTGTCGATGGATGCCCACCGGGCCTGGAAATTTCCCTCGCCGACCTGCAGCACGACCTTGACCGGCGCAAGCCCGGCACCAGCCGGCACACCACCCAGCGCCAGGAAGCCGACGAGGTGGAAATCCTTTCCGGCGTGTTCGAAGGCCGCACCACCGGCTGCTCGATCGGCCTGCTGATCCGCAACACCGACCAGAAGTCCAAGGACTACTCGGCCATCAAGGACCTGTTCCGCCCGGCCCACGCCGACTACACCTACCACCACAAGTACGGTATCCGCGACTACCGCGGCGGCGGCCGCAGCTCGGCCCGTGAAACCGCCATGCGTGTGGCCGCCGGCGCTATCGCCAAGAAGTTCCTGGCCACCCAGGGCATCACCGTGCGTGGCTACATGAGCCAGCTGGGCCCGATCGAAATCCCGTTCAAGACCTGGGAGTCGGTGGAGCAAAACGCCTTCTTCAGCCCCGATCCGGACAAAGTACCTGAGCTGGAGGCCTACATGGACCAGCTGCGCCGTGACCAGGATTCGGTGGGCGCCAAGATCACCGTGGTCGCAGAAGGCGTGATGCCCGGGCTGGGCGAACCGATCTTCGACCGCCTGGATGCAGAGCTGGCTCACGCGCTGATGAGCATCAACGCGGTCAAGGGCGTGGAAATCGGCGCCGGCTTCGCCAGTGTGGCCCAGCGCGGCACCGAGCACCGGGACGAGCTGACCCCGGACGGCTTCCTCAGCAACAATGCCGGCGGCATTCTGGGCGGTATTTCCTCGGGCCAGCCGATCGTTGCCCATCTGGCACTGAAGCCCACTTCCAGCATCACCACCCCGGGCCGCTCGATCGATGTCGATGGCAACCCGGTGGACGTCATCACCAAAGGCCGCCACGACCCGTGCGTGGGCATCCGCGCCACGCCGATTGCCGAGGCGATGATGGCCATCGCGTTGATGGACCACCTGCTGCGCCACCGTGCGCAGAATGCCGATGTGCAAGTGAATACCCCGGTGCTGGGCCAGCGCTGATCCAACTGCACCGGCCTCTTCGCGGGTAGACCCACGCCTACATTGGGATATCACTGCCCTCAGGTGCAGTGACAGGGTGGAATCCGCGTAGGAGCGGGTTCACCCGCGAAGAGGCCGGTCCAGGTCCCCACAAGGCCATCCCATGCAACCCGTCCCCTACTGGCGCCTGTCCAGCTTCTACCTGTTCTACTTCGCCCTGCTGGGCTCCACCGCCCCCTTCCTGGCGCTGTACTTTGACCACCTGGGCTTCTCCCCGGCACGCATCGGCGAGCTGGTCGCCATCCCCATGCTGATGCGCTGCGTCGCCCCTAACCTGTGGGGCTGGCTGGGCGACCGCACAGGCCAGCGCCTGTTGATCGTACGCCTTGGCGCGCTGTGCACCCTGGCCACCTTCGCCCTGATCTTCTTCGGCAAAAGCTACGCCTGGCTGGCGCTGGTAATGGCCCTGCACGCGTTCTTCTGGCATGCGGTGCTGCCGCAGTTCGAGGTCATCACCCTGGCCCACCTGCACGGGCAGACGTCGCGCTACAGCCAGGTACGTCTGTGGGGGTCGATCGGTTTCATCCTCACCGTGGTCGGCCTGGGCCGCTTGTTCGAATGGTTGAGCCTGGACATCTACCCGGTGGCTCTGGTCACGATCATGGCCGGCATCGTCGCCGCCAGCCTGTGGGTGCCCAATGCCCAGCCGGTGGAGCAGGGCGGGCGCAGCAGTACGGGGGGCTTCCTGCAGCAGTTGCGTGCCCCGGGGGTGATCGCGTTCTACGCATGCGTGGCACTGATGCAGCTCAGCCACGGGCCTTACTACACCTTCCTTACCCTGCACCTGGAGCACTTGGGCTACACGCGCGGTGCCATCGGTCTGCTCTGGGCGCTTGGGGTGGTGGCCGAGGTGCTGATGTTCATGGTCATGAGCCGCCTGTTCGCCCGTTTCAGCGTACAGCGTGTACTGTTGGTCAGCTTCCTGCTGGCGGCATTGCGCTGGCTGCTGCTGGGCAACCTGGCCCAGGAGCCAGCAGTACTGATCTTCGCCCAGTTGCTGCACGCGGCCACCTTTGGCTGCTTCCATGCTGCCAGTATCGCGTTCGTCCAGGCCAGCTTCGGCGCCCGCCAGCAGGGCCAGGGCCAGGCGCTTTACGCAGCGCTGTCGGGTACCGGCGGTGCGCTGGGGGCGCTGTACTCAGGCTACAGCTGGAAGCTGCTGGGCCCCACCTTCACCTTTGGTATGGCCAGTGCCGCAGCCTTGGCCGCAGCCGTTATCATTGCCCTTTGTTCGCAACCGACCAGGACCCGCCCCTGATGAGCATTCTCAGCGTTTTCCACCCCGCCAGCCCGGCACTGCCGAACAAGGTGCTGACTCACCACGACGATATTGCTGCCACCTTGGCTGAACAGGGCGTGCGCTTCGTGCATGCCGAACCTGGCCTGCGGGTGCGCCCGGGCACGGCCCAGGACGAGGTGCTGGATGCTTGCCGCGTGTATCTGGATGAGTTGATGACGGCGCATGGCAGCAAGGCCTTCGCGTTGCTCAACCGCGACGGTGAAGACCCGGCACAGGTCGATGTGCGTGATGAACATGTGCATGAGGTCGACGAGCTGTTCGCCGTGGTCAGCGGGCGGGCGCAGGTTGGCCTGCGGTTGGGCGACTGGGTGTATTCGGTGCTGTGCGAAAAAGGTGACCAGCTGCTGGTGCCGGCCGGGACGCGGCGCTGGGTTGAGCTGGGGGATGCACCGTTTTGCCTGGCGTTTCGCTTGTACGGCAGCGAGCAGGGCATGCAGGCGCGGTTTACCGGGGATGTAACGGCGCGAGCGTTTCTGGGGATCGACGAGTTGTAATGGCATTGCCGGCCTCTTCGCGGGTGAACCCGCTCCTACAGCGGTTGCGCCGCCCTTAGGCATCGCACAGTCAATGTAGGAGCGGGTTCACCCGCGAAGAGGCCAGTTCAGGCAATACACCCCTCAGCGGTAAGTCGGCAAGGCAAACCGCTGCTGGCTCTGCAGCATCGAGATCACCGGCAATTCGCTGGCCTCTTCAGCCAGGTCACGACGGATGGCACTGATCGCCCAGGACAGCTGTTCGGCACTGTGCAGTTGCCCATAGGTCAGCACCCGGCGGGTAACCTTGCCATCCGCTGCGCGCAGGGTAAGCAGTACACCGCCATCGGGCCGGGCTTGGGTATTTACCTGATAGGCCGAAAATACCGAGGCGAACTTTTGCTGGATGAGGTCCATATCAACTCCTGGCTGGTGTGTGGCAGACATGAATTGATGGTTGCAGTGACCGTGCCAGAATCCTGTTTGGCGAAAAACCCAGTAAATACAGGCTGTTACGGAGAATTTTCAGAAGCGGTATCGTGCAAGCTGCATGGTCGTGCATTTTGCACAGTGCATTTTGCACGGGTCAGCCAGTGCCTATCGGCCCCATAGAATCTGAACCTTTGACCGACCTGGCATGCCTGACGAACACTTGGGCCATCAATTATGCCAGGAGGTTCCCTATGTCCAGCCAAACCGCGCCCGCCACCATGACCGATGACGAAACCGCAGCGTTCGCCGAGCAGGTGTTCGAACGTGCCCGCCAGGGCGATGCCGAAATGCTCGGGCGCCTGCTTGCCAGCGGCCTGCCGGCCAACCTGCGTAACCACAAGGGCGATACCCTGCTGATGCTGGCCAGCTACCACGGCCACCACGATGCGGTGCGTGTGCTGCTGGAGCAGGGTGCCGACCCGCTGATTGCCAACGACAATGGCCAGCTGCCGATTGCCGGCGCCGCATTCAAAGGGGACCTGGCGATGATTCGCCTGCTGGTGGAGCATGGCGTGCCGGTGGATGCCGCCGCGCAGGACGGTCGCACCGCGCTGATGTTGGCGGCCATGTTCAACCGCAGCGAAATCCTCGACTACCTGCTGGCACAAGGGGCCAACCCGGCGCACCAGGATGCCCGCGGCATCACCGCCCTGATGGCGGCGCAAACCATGGGTGCAGCAGACACCGCCGCGCGCCTGCAAACGCTGGCCGGCTAACCGCCAGGGGGCATTTGCGGCTATCCTTGGCGCCTTTTCACCCGTCGCAGGCCCCCTTTCATGAAAACTCAGTTGCTTGAATTCATCAGCCTCATTGGCGTCGGCTGCATGCGTGAGGCAGACATCGAGCGTATCGCCGACGAGGCCGCCCAGGCCTACGCCGACCCTGTCGCCTTCCTGGCCGCCAACCCCGACATCAACTACGACGACACTTTCCCGATTCCTTTGGGTGAATGGGTGGTGCTGGGCAGCCTGCCGGATACCGTGGTGTTCCAGGCCGACAGCTATCAGGAGCTGTTCCAGCAGATCAGCGACTCGTTCGACAATAGCGTGCCGTTTACCCTCAAGCCCAAGCAATTGGCCCGTACCGAACCACTGACTGCGCTCAACCGCATCCAGGTACAGATGGGCGCGCTGAACAAGGAGGCGGGGGGGTATGTGCTGCTCAACTTCAGCCAGTTGCTGGATGACGAGCTGCAGATGGTCATGGTGGGGCAGCAGGACCTGGCGCGGGTAATGGAGCTGGGAGCAGCGCTGGGCATCAAGGTCGAGCCGGCGCTGGAGGCTTTGAAAGTCGCCGTCCACATCTGATACCAGTGATTGCTTGTTCGCGGGCATGCCCGCTCCCACAGGTACTCCAGCGCATCAGGCCCTGTGATAACCCTGTGGGAGCGGGCGAGCCCGCGAAGAGGCCGGCTCACGAAACATCAATCTTCAGCCCAGCGCAGTGTCGAGAAACATCATCACCGCAAACCCACCCATCAACCCCAGGGTCGCCGCTGTCTGGTGCCCGTTGCGGTGGGTTTCGGGGATCACTTCGTGGCTTACCACAAAGATCATCGCCCCCGCCGCCAGCCCCATGCTGATCGGGTAGGCGAGGGCAAAGCCGGTAGAAATCCCCAGCCCGATCACCGCCCCTAGCGGCTCCATCAGGCCCGACCCAATCGCCACCAACGCAGCCTTCAGGTTCGAAAGCCCCGTGGCGCGCAAGGCCAGCGCCACGGCCAGCCCTTCGGGGATGTCCTGGATGGCGATGGCACTGGTCAGCGGCAGGCCGATGTTCATGTCGCCATTGGCAAAGCTCACGCCGATCGCCATGCCTTCAGGCAGGTTGTGCAGCGTAATCGCCAGCACGAATAGCCACACCCGGCTGATGCGCTCGGCTTCAGGCCCGCACGGACCGGTGCTTTCGTGTTCATGCGGGGTGAAGCGATCCAGGCCCAGCATCAGCAGCACACCCAGGCCCATGCCCAGCACCACGGTAAAGGCGGCGGCCGGGCCGTTGCCGGTGATCTCGCGGGCAGCCTCCAGGCCCGGCAGAATCAGCGAGAACGAGCTGGCGGCCAGCATCATGCCGGCAGCGAAGCCCAGCATCACGTCCTGGGTGCGCGCGTTGACATCGCGCAGCACCACTGCCAGCACGGCGCCCAGCGCGGTGGCGCCAAAGCCGGACAACCCACCCAGCACGGCCAGGTGCAGGTTGTCGGCATGGTCGCCGTTCACCGCGTTCCAGAGGCTGGCGGCCAGCAGTACGCACACCGCCAGCAGGCTCAGCCCCAGGCCGGCGCTGAGCCAGGGGGTATCGGTGACCTGCTGGCGCCAGGCTTGCAGCAGTGAGGGTGGGGCGGCGCTTTGGCTGTGGGCGGATGGCATGCGAACCTCGAATCAATGAATGCAGTCAGTCTACCGAGGGACCTGCGACATCCGCCAAGGATTCCCTTCTATTGGCGCGATAGCTGACTATGCTGTGCAGCAAAGCCTCTGGACAGGAATTCAGACATGGGATCTACCTTCAACAGCCTGGTCGGGCTGATCATTCTGGCGCTGGATATCTGGGCCATTCTCAACGTGATCAAGAGTGGCAGCGAGATGGGCATCAAGGTCTTGTGGATCTTGTTGATCGCTCTGTTGCCGGTGGTGGGGCTGGTGATCTGGGCGATTGCCGGGCCGCGGGGGAACGTGCGGCTGTAGGCGCGGTACCGACATAGCCAGTAATGGGACCGTGACACAATTTTCACATTGACTTAAACAGAATCCGCATCCGCATAATGCTGCGTTGGTCTAGCGCCATCGCCTCTTCGCAAACCGCAATCCTAGGACCTTCCCATTCATGGCTAATACGGATGCCTTGAAGCAACAGGGTGCGCGAACGTCATTTTCGCCGACCCTGAAATCCCACCTGGCCTACACGCTGCTCAGCGGCCTGGTGATCATGCTGATGCTCAGCCTCGTGCGCCTGGCGTTGCTGGCCTACAACAGCGACATGGTCGGTGATACCCCATATTCGACTGTCGCCGAAGGCTTCCTCAACGGCTTGCGCTTCGACCTGCGGGTGGTGGTGTACATCAGCATCCCACTGCTGCTGGCCATGCTCAGCCCCTGGGCCATGGCCCGGCGCGGGGTGTTCCGTTTCTGGCTGACCCTCGCTTCGAGCGTGGTGATGTTCCTCGGCCTGATGGAAATGGACTTTTACCGCGAGTTCCACCAGCGCCTCAATGGCCTGGTGTTCCAGTACATCCAGGAAGACCCTAAAACCGTCTTGAGCATGCTCTGGTACGGTTTCCCGGTGGTACGCTACCTGCTGGCCTGGGCCTTCGGTACCTGGCTGCTGAGCCTGCTGTTCAAAGGTATCGATCGCGCTACCCGTGCCGAAGGCCTGCACCGCGTTGCCCCGTGGTACCACCGTCTGGCGGTGTTCATGGTGATCTTGCTGGTGGCGGTGGCCGCTGCCCGTGGCACCCTGCGCCAGGGCCCGCCGATGCGCTGGGGTGACGCTTTCACCACGGACTCCAACTTCGTCAACCAGTTGGGCCTGAACGGCACCCTGACCCTGATCGACGCCGCCAAAAGCCGCTTCGACGAGGACCGTGCCAACATCTGGAAGCCAGTACTGGAGCAGGACGTGGCCACGCAAAGTGTGCGTGAGCAACTGCTCACCGCCAACGACACGCTGGTCGACGCCGACGAAGCCGCTATCCGCCGCGACTTTGTACCGCCGGCTGATCGTACCCTGCCGATCAAGAACGTGGTGGTGATCCTGATGGAAAGCTTCGCCGGCCACTCGGTAGGCGCGTTGGGCAGCCCCAATAACATCACCCCGTACTTCGACAAGCTGGCCAAAGAAGGCCTGCTGTTCGACCGCTTCTTCTCCAACGGCACCCACACCCACCAGGGCATGTTCGCCACCATGGCCTGCTTCCCCAACCTGCCTGGTTTCGAATACCTGATGCAGACTCCGGAAGGCGGCCATAAGCTGTCGGGCCTGCCGGCCCTGCTCGGCGCCCGTGACTACGACGACGTGTATGTCTACAACGGCGACTTTGCCTGGGACAACCAGTCCGGGTTCTTCGGCAACCAGGGGATGACCACCTTCATCGGCCGTAATGACTTCGTCGACCCGGTATTCTCCGACCCGACCTGGGGTGTATCCGACCAGGACATGTTCGATCGCGGCAACGAAGAGCTGGCCAGGCACGATGGCAAGAAGCCGATCTACGCGCTGCTGCAGACGCTGTCCAACCACACGCCGTATGCGCTGCCGAAGGACTTGCCGGTAGAGAAGGTTACCGGCCAGGGTCGGCTGGACGAACACCTGACCGCCATGCGTTATTCGGACTGGGCGCTGGGCCAGTTCTTCGAGAAGGCGCGTAAAGAGCCTTACTTCAAGGACACCCTGTTCGTCATCGTCGGTGACCATGGCTTTGGCAACCACCAGCAGGTTACCGAACTGGACCTGGGCCGCTTCAACGTGCCATTGCTGCTGATTGCCCCGGGCATTCAGGAGAAATTCGGTGCGGTGAACCACACCGTGGGTACCCAGGTCGACATCGTGCCGACCATCATGGGGCGCCTGGGTGGCAAGGCTCGCCACCAGTGCTGGGGACGCGACCTGCTCAACCTGCCCGAGGGTGACCAGGGCGTGGGCATGATCAAGCCGTCGGGCAGCGAGCAGATCGTCGGGCTGGTGCAGGGTGATCGCATCCTGATCGAGTCCAAGGACATGAGCCCGCGGATGTACCGCTACCAGTTGGGCAGCGAGTTCAAGGCCGAGCTGATCGAAAGCCCGGACCAGCCGGAAATGCTCAAGAAGCTGGAAGCGTATATCCAGACGGCGACCAAGAGCCTGCTGGATAACACCGCTGGCGTGGTGCACGGCACACCGAAGTAAGCGGGTGCCGCGTTGCGGCCCATTCGCGGGCAAGCCCGCGAATGGGCCCGGCACAATTCTCCCGGACTGAACATTCTCCCCGTCCCAAGGTCAGTTATTCAGGCATCACACACCTGGTGTTCGTTGACTGAGAGGGTCCGTTCAATGAAAGAGTGGGAAGTCATCTTTGCCGACCAGAAGGGCGAACCGTCCGCATTGCTCTTGCATGCCGAGCATTGCCCCAGTGAGGAGGACGCTGCGCGGGCTATCCGCTCACACCTGTTTCCGGTGATGGACGAGCTGGACCTCAACGACTTCCAGGACCGTATCATCTCCCCGACCGCTCGCTGGCTCAAAGAGCACAGTGGTGTGACCATCACCAGCATTCACGAAGCACCCTGAACCACACGTTTGCGTGGTGCCTTGGCAGGCGCTACGCTGGTGGAGGGCCTGCCTGTTCTGTGGGTTGGCGCCGCCTCAATAATTCGCGTCTTGCATCAGCTCGAACTGCCCGGCCGTTGCCGGCAGGTGCGTAGTGCACGGAAAGTCTATCCATTGCTTTATTCAGGAGGACGATTCATGAGCAGCCAGAACGACGATATCAGCAGCAACGTCCTGCGCCAGATGAAAGCAGGCGGTTTCGACTTCACCCAAATCCACCCCATCGAGTTCTATGCCGTATTCCCGGACGAAGCAGGGGCCCGTCGTGCAGCCGGGCAGTTTCGCGGGGAATCGCTCAATGCCCAGGTGAAGGAGCTGGGCGACGGTGCCTGGCACCTGGAACTGAGCAAGGTCATGTACGCCACCCATGGCGGGATTGGCGACTTTGAAGAGGCCTTCGAGCAGTTGGTGACACCGTATGGGGGTGAGGTGGAAGGGTGGGGCGTCAAGCACGAACGGCTCACGGCCTGACGGTTTTGTGTTGGCCCCCTTAGCGGGTTAACCCGCGCCTACACATTGATGGGTGGTGGAAACCACCTGCCGTTGTAGGAGCGGGTTTCACCCGCGAATACGGTGGCGGCGGCAACGATGAACGGCCAGGGATATGCGCCAGCAGGACCGGCCCTTTCGCGGGTAAACCCGCTCCTACGACGGTCTGTGTTCAACCCCCGGTGTGTGTCCATCACCTTGTAGGAGCGGGTTCACCCGCGAAGAGGCCCTCAAGGCTTGCGCGCTGCCATGTGCCCCAAATAGGCCAGCAGCGCATCCAGTTCCTGTTCACTCAACACACTTTCGGCAAACCCCGGCATCTTCGCCTGCGGCCACTGCCGCAGGCTCTGCGGGTCGCGTATCAACTTGCGCAAATAAACCGGCTGAAAATACTCGGTCGGGTTATGCGGCACATTCAAGTCCGGCCCCACCTGCCCATCTCCCGCCCCGTTCAACCGGTGGCACACCAGGCAGTTCTGCTGGAACAGGGCAAAGCCCTGGCGCACCGGGCTGTCGGCCGGCAGTTTCGGGTCGGGCAGCAGCGCGGGAAACCGTTGGTCCACCGGGGCCAGCCTGCGAAGGGTGGCAATCTGGAAGGGCCACTGCTCAGGGCGAATACCGCTGGCCTGCGGTGCAGTCCACACCAGGTAGAACGGCCCGGCACTTGGCTTGCCTTGACCCAGTGGCGGCCACGGCTTGCCTGGGTCTTCCACGGCCAGCCAGGCGCGTGCCGGCCCTTGCTGCAACAGGGGCGCAGCGGGCATTTCGGCGGCAAAGCCATCCAGCGCCACGGCCTGCAGGTGATCGCTGGCGCGCACACCTTCCAGCAGCGTGGCCAGCGGCACCGCTCGATAGCGCATGGGGCGTTTGTAGGAAACGTCCTGTTCGATGCTGATGTCCTGGGCCTCAGGGTGGCCAAGCAGTTCGGCGCTGCTCCACTGGCGCGGTGTAGCGCCCAGTTCAAGGTGCAGTTGCGCCGCCGACAATGGCAGGCTCAGGAGCAACGCTAGCAGGGCAAGGCAGTGGCGCATAGGCAATCTCCGACCATCAAGGCCAGCAGGTTACCTGTGCGTTGCCCCTTGGCGCCACCGCCGCCGTCAGCCAAACAAACGTGTCAGGTTCGGCAAGATCAATAGCAATGTGGTGGCGAATAAAATGAGCCCAGCTTGGCGAATTTTCGATTGTCTGAACATGGCGGACCGCCTTCTTGTTGTTATTCCTGAATACCCGTTGGCTTCCTTGTCGCGTTTCGGGTCGATCACAGTGGCGTTGCGTGGCGCCGGACTGCTTGCCTCTTGAAAGTGGATATACATCCAACAGTAGGGTGTGCGTTATCCATGCTTGAGAACCCTTTGTTCTAACCAAGTGGTTAAACCATTTCTTCTGGCTATGAGGCCAAGTGCCAGCCAGCTGGCATGCTCTATCTAGACAGTGGCGCAAGTGCCAGGCACGCACCGACGAAATGTGACCGTTCGTCAGCGCAGCCTACTTGCTTGTACGTGCCTTTCGCGGCAGTCTCTACAGCAGATTCCCACCCATGTCGTTCAGGACTACCCCTATGTCGTTACGCATCTGCATCCTTGAAACCGATGTCCTGCGACCGGAGTTGACGGCGCAATACCAGGGCTACGGCAGGATGTTCGAGCAGCTCTTCTCGCGTCAGCCGATTGCCGCCGAATTTTGTGTGTACAACGTGATGCACGGCGACTATCCCGCCGACAGTGAAAAGTTCGATGCCTATCTTGTGACGGGCAGCAAGGCCGATTCGTTCGGTACCGATCCGTGGATCCAGACCCTCAAGGCCTACCTGCTCAAACTGTACGAGCGCGGTGAGAAGCTGCTGGGCGTGTGTTTTGGCCACCAGTTGCTGGCCTTGACCCTGGGTGGCAAGGCCGAGCGGGCCGAGCAAGGCTGGGGCGTGGGTATCCACCGCTACTCGTTGGCGGCGCATGCGCCGTGGATGGACCCGGAGGTGTCGGAGCTGACCTTGCTGATCAGTCACCAGGACCAGGTGACCGAGCTGCCGGAAGGCGCCACGGTGATCGCCTCCAGCGATTTCTGCCCGAATGCGGCGTACCACATTCGCGACCAGGTGCTGTGCTTCCAGGGCCACCCGGAATTCGTGCATGACTACTCCCGCGCACTGCTCGATGCGCGCCAGGAATACCTGGGTGACGAGGTGTACCACAAGGCCATAGCCAGCCTGGCCACCGAGCATCAGGGCGATCTGGTAGGGGAGTGGATGTTGCGCTTTATCCAGCAGCCGTCAAAGGCCAGCGACAGCGCCGCTTAATCGGTGGCAACCCTTCGCGGGCACGCCCGCTCCCACAGGTTGCGCACAATGCTGAAAATTGTGAGCCACCTGTGGGAGCGGGCGCGCCCGCGAAGAGGCCATCAAAGCCAACCCGATTTCTTGAAGCTGGCATACAACCCGGCACACCCCGTCGCAATCACCCCCAGTACCGCGAAGTAACCGTAGTGCCAGCTCAGCTCTGGCATGTTCTGGAAGTTCATGCCGTAAACCCCGGCAATCGCCGTAGGGAATGCCAGAATCGCCGCCCAGGCCGCAAATTTGCGCTGCACGATGCTTTGCCGTGACGACTCCAGCAGCATGCCGATCTCGATAGTCTGGCTGGCAATGTCGCGGATGCCGGCCAAGTCTTCCATCTGCCGCGTCACGTGAATCTGCACATCACGAAAGTATGGGCGCATGTTCTTGTCGATGAACGGGAAGCTCAGGCGCTGCAGTTCTTCGCTGACTTCAACCATGGGCGCCACGTAGCGGCGCAGGCGCAGAATGTCGCGGCGCAGGCTGTGCAGGCGACGGATGTCGTCTTCCTGCAGCGAGCCGCCCAGTACGCTTTCCTCCAGCTCTTCGATCTCGCCATGAATGGCCTCGCTGACCGGCTGGTAGTTCTCGGTGACGAAGTCGAGCAGGGCGTACAGCACGAAGTCTTCGCCATGTTCCAGCAGCAGGGGCCGAGCCTCGCAGCGCTGGCGGACCATGGCGTAGGATTTGGAGTGGCCGTTGCGGCAGGTGATGATGTAGCCGTTGCCCGCGAAGATATGGGTTTCGATGAACTCCAGTTTGCCTTCGTGGCGCACTGGCGAGTAGGTGACGATGAACAACGCGTCACCGAAGGTTTCCAGCTTGGGTCGGCTGTGTTTTTCCAGGGCGTCTTCGATGGCCAGTTCGTGCAGGTTGAACTGGGACTGCAGGTTGGCCAGCTCTTCGGCATTGGGCTCTTCCAGGCCGATCCACACGAAATGCCCCGGCTTGCGCGCCCACTCGCTGCCTTCGTCGATGCTGATGTTGGTGACCTTTCTGCCGGCGCTGTACACCGCCGATGCCACGACTCGACCCATGGTTGTCCGCTTATTCGTTTGAACACGGATACAGCTTGGGCTGTACCCGGCGCCAGAGCAACCCGGATCAGGCCAGTTCTTTTTCCATCCGGTCAATGCACTGCTGCATTTGCCCCCGGCACTGCTCGATCAGCGCTGGCAGATCCTGCGGCGTCATGCCCGTCGTGGCAATGGGCGGCAGCGAACGCACGATTACCGTGCGCTGGCGCCAGCTGTTCAGGCTCAGACGCCTGGCATAGCGGCTGACGCAGACCGGCACGATCGGCACACCGGCCTCGATGGCCATGTGAAATGCGCCTTTCTTGAACGCCAGCAAATGCTCGCCGGCATTGCGGGTGCCTTCGGGGAAAATCCAGATCGAGGTGTCGTCCTGCAAAACCCGGGTGGTCTTCTGTATGGCCTTGCGCGCCTGGTAGGCATTCTTGCGGTCGACCAGCACGTTGCCGCCCAGCCAGAACAATTGGCCGAACAGCGGGATCCAGCCCAGGCTCTTCTTGCCGATGGCGACGGTGCGTTGCGGCACTACCTGGCCCAGCACGAACAGGTCGAAGTTGGACTGGTGGTTGGCCACGATCACACAGCCGGGCGGATGGTCCCACAATGGGCCGACTTCGGCCTTGACCTTGATGCGCATCAGCCAGGTGGCCGGCAAGCTGTAGAGCCGGGCAAATACGCGGCTGTTGTCAGGGTTGAAGGGGCGGCACAAACCAATGATCAGGCCCACGACGCCAACGGCAAGAAAATGCAGCCCCAGCAGGAACATACGCAATGAATAAAGCATGGTACGACTCACACCAGACAGTCGCCGGGCAGTGTACGGGTGTGCACTGGTTGGGGCAAACCTTGGTGCACGCCTGTTCCGGCCTTTTCGCGGGCAAGCCCGCTCCTACACAGGTTGCGTATGCCCGTTGAATAGCGGATTTACCCGCGTAGAGGGCGAATGTGCAGGCGCGGGCTTGCCCGCGAAAGGGGCCGTGCGGCTAGCCCATATGCTGCTGGTCCAGCTCGATCGCCTTGTCCAGCGCCTCCAGCAGCCCTTTGCGCACTTTCAGCTTGGTGTTCTTGTGCGCCAGCATGTTCAGCTTCTTCAGCTCCCGCGCCGCGGTCATTGCCGCTTCCTGCAACTGCTCGGCCGGCACCACCTTGTCGAGGAAGCCGGCATCCACTGCGCCCTGCGGGTCAAACACTTCGGCGTTGATCACCGAGCGGTGGAAGGCCGAGCGTCGCAGGCGGTCGCGGGCCAGTTCAATACCGGCGTGGTGCATGGTCATGCCGATTTGCACTTCGTTCAGGCATACCTTGTACGGCCCTTCGACACCAATGCGGTAGTCGGCCGACAGCAGCAGGAAAGCGCCCTTGGCCACGGCATTGCCGGGGCAGGCGACCACCACCGGGAACGGGTGCGACAGCAGGCGGCGGGCGAGGGTGGAACCGGCGGTGACCAGGCTGATGGCCTCTTTGGGGCCGCTGGTCATCACCTTGAGGTCGTAGCCGCCCGACAGAATGCCCGGCTGCCCGGTGATGATCACTACTGCACGCTCTTCGGTAGCGCGGTCCAGTGCTGCATTGAAGGCAGTGATGACGTCCGGCGAGATGGCATTGACCTTGCCGTTGTTCAGGGTAAGGGTGGCGATGCCGTCTTCGGCGTGGTAGGTAATCAGCTCGCTCATGGCAGAGTCCTTTTGTTGGCGTGGCGACGACGTTACCCAGCGTCAGGGGCGAGGTAAAGCAGCAAGGCTGACTGGTCGGTCAGCGCTCACGGCACCCCAAGTGCAAATACATGAAAAAATTGAAAAAAATGCTTGCCAAAGGGAAAGTCTTTCACTAAATTAGCGCACCTCGACGGGCCGCAAGGCTTGAAGAGAAACGGTGAAGTGTCCGAGTGGTCGAAGGAGCACGCCTGGAAAGTGTGTATACGAGAAATCGTATCAAGGGTTCAAATCCCTTCTTCACCGCCACATTCTACGAAGAGCCCCCGCGCTGAAAAGCACGGGGGCTTTTTTTTTCAAGGCCACTGGGGCTGCTGCGCAGCCCATCGCGACACAAGGCCGCTCCCACAGGCAATTGGAGTGCCCCCAAGAAGTTGGACAGCAATCCAACCCCTTGGGAGCAGTCGACACCTGTGGGAGCGGCCTTGTGTCGCGAAAGGGCCGCAGAGCGGCCCCGGCAATCTAGAAGCTGATCGAAGCCGAAAGCCGAGCGGTACGCGGTGCCCCCTGGAACAGGTAGTTATCCCCCAGGTAATCCCCCACATCGCGCCAGTAACGCTTGTCCAGCACGTTATCCACCGTCAGCCGCAGCACCGTGTCATACCCGGCAACACGGGTACTGTAGCGGCTGCCAAGGTCGAATACGGTATACCCGCCAACCTCAACATTGCCCGCCTGGCTCGCATACTTGCTGGCGCTATACCGCGCACCGCCCAGCAGCGCGAGCCCCGGAACCGGCAGGGTATATTCCGCATGCAGCGCCGCCCGGAATTTAGGCACGTTGATCGCCTGGTGCCCTTCATAGGCTTCGGTGCCGCTGTTCTGCACCCGCGCCCGGATGGCTGCCGCACTGGCCTGTACCTGCAGGTTCGGGGTCACCCGGCCGCTGGCGCCCAGTTCCAGGCCGGTATTTTTCTGCTGGCCTTGCTGCACGTAGGTGAAGATGCCGGTGCCGTCCGGGCGCGCGAACTGGTAAGCCTGTCGGATCTGGAACAGGGCGGCACTGAGGCTCAGGCCTTGCCAGTCGTGCTTGACGCCCAGTTCCAGTTGGCGGGAGGTGGTGGGCGCCAGGATCTCGAAACTGTTCTCAGTGGAAAATGGTGCGGTACCGCCTGCAGACAGCCCTTTGGCGTAGCTCGCATATACAGTGGTGTTCGGCTGCGGCTTATAGATAACTGCAGCATTAGGCAGCAGCTCGTATTGACGGGTATGGCGCCCGGCAACGCCGCTCTCCTTCCAGGTCTTTTCGTCCAGGCGCACTTCGCGGGCGCCCAGCACGGTCTGCCATTGCTCGTTGAAGCTGATGCGATCGCTGACGAACAAGCCGTACTGACGGCTGTCCAGTCGGCGTTCGCTGGCGCCTACGGGTTTGTCGGACGGGTCGAATGCAGGGGCGCCGGTGTTGATATTGCCGGTACCGACCCATTCCATATAGCTGGAATGCTGATCCAGTGTGCGTCGCTGCGCACTGGTACCCACGGTCAGCTCGTGCCCCACGCCCAGCGCATCGAAGTGCCCGTTGAGCATGGCCTGTGCCTCGTCGGTACGGCGGGTATCGTCGGGGCTGCGAAAGTCATAGATGTCGTAGTCACCATTGCTGCCGAAAAACGCCCCCTCGCTCGAACCCCAGGCAAACGCGCTGTAGTCGTCGATCACCACTTTGCTGCGGGAGGCGCTCAAGGTGCCGGTCCAGGTATCGTTGAAACGGTATTCGAAGCGCCCGCCCAGGTTCAACGAGTCGTTCTGCACGGGCTTTGCCCAATGCTGGTAGGCCAGGCGGTCTTCCGGGTCGATGCCGTGGGGCACTTCAGTGCCTCCGAGCAGTTGGTAACCCGGCACCGACGCCTGTTCGCGGTGCTGGTACTCGGCATCCAGCTGCAGGGTGGCATCCGGGCTGATCTGCCAGTCGAATGCCAGCGAGGCGAAGTCGCGCTTGCCGTCAGCGTGGTCGACGTAGGTGCGGATGTCTTCATGGGCCAGGTTGGCGCGCAGGCCGAACTGCTTTTCGCTGCCGAACCAGCCGCCAAGGTCGGTGGCCAGATAGCGTTCGCCTTGTTCGTTGGTCGACACCGTGACGCTGCGTATGTCTTCGGCGCGCTTGGTCACATAGTTGATCAGGCCGCCCGGCTCCGACACACCACTCTGCAGCCCGGACAGACCCTTGAGCAGTTCCACCTGCTGCTTGTTCTCCAGGGCTACGTTCTGCTCGCCGGCAATGGTCTGGCCATTGATGCGATAGCTACTGGCGGCGTTCAGCCCGAAGCCGCGCACATTGAAGTTTTCGTAGTAGCCGATGGGCGCATAGCTTTCGCCGACTGACGCATCGCTTTGCAACACTTCGCTAAGCTTGCGGACCTGGCGGTCTTCCAGCAGCTGCTGGCTGAACACGCTGACAGAGGCGGGAGTGTCGAGCAGCGGCGCGGGCTGGAAACCGCCCACAGCCGCCTGGCGTGCCTGGTAGCCATCGCTGGCGAAGGTGTCGGAGACCTGCAAGGGGGCAAGCACCACGCTGTCTTCGGCAAGCACAAGGGGGCACTGCAGGGCCAGGCCCAGGCTGAGCAGGCTCAGGGGCAGGCGGGGGTGATGCGGGGGCATGCGGTGGGGCTCCTGGATGCGCGATACCTGTGCCGGCCCTTTCGCGGGTAAACCCGCTCCTACACCGGTTGGCGATACACCGGGTGGTGAAACACCGGTTGGCGATGCACCGGGTGGTGAAACGCCGGTTGGCGATACACCGGTTGGTGAAACGCCGGTTGGCGATACACCGGTTGGTGAAACACCGATTGGTGATGCACCGGGTGGTGATACCCCAGGTGGTGATATCCCTGTAGGAGCGGGTTTACCCGCGAAGAGGCCGGCACAGGCCATGAAAAAGGCGGCATATTACCAGCCGCCTTCCCCATAAAACGATCAGGGCCCCGTGATAATCAGCCTGTCCTGATCGGCCGCTTGTGCTGCCGCCAGTTGTCATCGATCTTCGACCAGGTCTTGCCATCGGTAATGGCCATCAGCTTGCGTCCATCCTTGAAGGTGGCCAGGAAGGTCGCTTCCTCTTCCTTGCCACCCAACCACAGCCCGGCCAGCAGCCCCACTGGCCCTGCCACCAGGGCGCCGGCCACGCCCCAGCCCAAGGCGCTGCCAAGGCTGCGGTTGGTTTCCAGGCTGGCCAGCCGCAAGTCGCTGATGCGTGCCAGGGAAATCCGTTCACCGGGTGAGGGACTACGCGCGGTCTTGAGTGTGAGCGATCCATTGCGATACTCGCCTTCACCTTGCAAGAAGTCGCCGGATTGCACCGTGAGTCTTGTCATAAAGTCATCCTGTCAGGGAAAGGGCATTTTCCAGCGCTTACTGAGCGCTGCCCCGGCAAGCAAGTCAACGGCATTGCGACGGAGGGTAGTGCGGTACTTTGTCGCCGTGGCCAATGGCCTCTTCGCGGGCGCTTCACAAACCTCAGGGCCGTGAT
>NZ_JBICII010000020.1:0-5412 GCF_043101865.1 Pseudomonas sp. zjy_15 | reverse complement strand
CTCAGGCGACATTTTGAAGCGCTCGGCTTCCAGGCGCTTGAGCCAGAGGCAGAAGCCGTTGCGCTCCCAGTACAACACTTTGATCCGATTATGCGCCTTGTTGAGGAAGACGAAGAGCACGGGGTCGAACACGGCGACTTTGATATCCAGTTCTACCAAGGCAGTAAGGCCGTCGATGGACTTTCGAAAGTCCACAGGCTTGGGGTAGAGGTAGACTTTTTCGACTTTGCTGTCGGGGCGCATCATGCAGGGCTGGCTCCAGAAGGAAATCGGGAGCACAGCATCGGGCATCAGGTAAGCGCTTTGAATGTGGGGTTCATGGAGCACTTACGATTGACCTTGCGCCCATCCGACAGGGTCAGCGTGGTCAGGTTGCTGAGTGGGTCGTACTCGTAGCCGAGCAACGCTCGCCGCCATAGTCGCGGCTGACGACCACGCGGTGGTCAGCGTTGTACTGCACTTCCAGCTCACGGCTTGCCGCCCAAGGTTTGCCAACGGTAGTGGCAGCCCAGCCCCAGCGCGTTGCTGTGGGTCACCATCAGGCCGTCGGCGTAGCTGAAGCTGCGCACGGTGTCGCCGTTGCGGTTGATCACCGCGCTCAGCGGGCCGTGAGCGCTCTCACCAAATTCAAAGCCAAATGTTGATGCTCGATACTATGCTCCGATTTTGTGAAGCCCGCCCGCCATTATGCGCCCCAGCAATAGCGCTCACCCATCAAATCTTCTGATAAAATAATTATATTTTTCTGAAGAGTTGAGAAGTTCAGCTGTTTTATTTTCAAGCTCTTCTGCATTATCATCATCCGTAACAGTGACAAAGAGAATTGGCTCCTGAATCTTGAAGGATGAAAAGAAACCTTCCCTACGCAGAGAACTTAAAGCATTAACCATGAGTGAGAGCAGCCTTTCTTTAAAACGTGAGATATCGCTTCGGTCACTTGCCTCTCTCAGGCCCTCACAAATATCTTTGAAATACTCCCCCTTCCACCCCTCGTATTTCCATTCCGAAGAAGCCCACTTATAGTAGGGCATCAACTCTTCACGCTCTTCTTCACCTTCCCCCTCAAGTTTCTCCTCAAGTGCTTCAACGGAATTAATCGCAACCGCCATGGTCATAGCGCTACTATCCGTATAAAGCGCGCAAGCGTAGAACTGCTCATCCGGATGTTCCACACTCAAATCTCGCAGAGCTTTCGTAACTGAGGTTAAAGCTGTGCTCTCTAATACATGCCAATTCATTGCGCTCTCCTATTCACCCGCCAAAAATTTCTACACCAATTTTTTGCAACTCGCCTTTCATGGCAACAACAGCTTTACTAAAGGACATATCTTGAGCCATGATTACTTTATCTGCAGCCTCCAGCTTACTAGCTACCATTCTTGCATTTGCAATGGTGTGCCCTTGGTTTTCAGCCCACATCATCGCGGATGTATCATGTACGGGATCAATCTTATACTTCGATAAAACAGCCCTACTACGCTCAAGCGCCTTCTGCATTGCAGGAGAGCGGGGGAACTCGCCTTTGAACACTATGTGGTGAGCATGAGATCTCTCCATCGTAGCTGGTGGGCGAGTGCCCGTCCTGCTCGCGTAATAAGCGCCCCGAAGCAGCTGGTGAGCTTGCCCTGGGTGCGGTACACCTCACGATGCAGGTCATCGCGCTCCATGTCGCTGATCACCTGGCCGTCCAGGTTCGCTGGTGCAGGTGTCCGCTGCCGTATTACAAGTAGTTGGACTTTCGATCATCCGTCGGGGCGTACTGGTGACGGCGATGGATCGAATTGTAAGCGTAGTCTACCAGCAGCGACGTTAACGCCGAGGCGGTTGGAGATTTTATCGCTGTTCAATTCAAGCGAACAACCGGGATGGCTCCGGTTGCTTAGTATCATTCATTCGAAATACCATTAGGAAAATCCTGAATAATCTCTTTTGGCACAGAACGTAGAACGGGCGCTCTCAACAGACTTAATTAAATGTTTTGCTGGCCCCACTTAAAGGCAGCAGGACCAGAAGAACACACTTGCTGTTAAAGATTAAACTTGGATTTCGGTCTAAATATTGAAATGCTCTTTCACGTCTTTGTCGCCCATAGGGGAATAGGATGGGTAATCACACTTACTTCCTGCCAAAGAGGTCTCATTATCAAAAATATCAACAAGCTTGACATTATCGGCTACACCGTACACATACCTCACCGACTCTTGTTTTGACGGCCTATAATCTAAATCGTGAGCAACAATTCTCCAGTCACCCTCAGCTTTACGATCAAAAAGCGAATAAGAATCTAATATGACAGGGTCACCTAAGCGCTTGAAAGAAATTGAATCAACCGCTGGGACATTAAGAGCCTTGTCAAAAATCTCCACTACATGGCCAAGGCTATTTTGGGTCATAATGCGACCAACCCCATACTTTTTGGAGTCTAAAGCAAAGCAAAATATATCCCCGCTTTTTATTTTTTTATAACTTGTTTTGATCTTTTTGTCCCACTCATAAACCTCAAGTGACGTCATCCGCAACCTCCTTTCAATGCAGCAGTTTTCTTGGCGAAATCACTTTCGAAATTAGCTTGGCGAGTTGGAGCTCTCGTAGTATTTGCATGATCATATGAGTTGAACTGCCGCGCATTGAAGTCCAGGCGGTTGGCTGCCGGGTCGTAGCGGAACTCCTCGCTGCCGATCAACGAGCCGGTATCGCGACTGCGCAACTGGCCGTTGGCTTCGTACTCGTACTTGATCTCGCCGCGTAGCTTGTCGAGGGTACGCACCAGTTCACCGGCCGGGTCGTACTGGTAACGGCGGTGGATCGGGTTGTAGGCGTGCTCGACCAGCAACGAGGTATTGATGCCAGTGTTATGCACCTGCGAAAGCTTGTCGGCCGGCAAGGTCGAGGCAAACTGCCAGGCCTTGCGCCCCATGGCGTCATAACCGAAGCAACTGGTGAGCTTGCCTTGGGTGCGGTACACCTCACGGTGCAGGTCATCGCGCTCCATGTCACTGATGACCTGGCCGTCCAGGTTCAGCTGGTGCAGGTGGCCACTGCCGTAATACAGGTGATTGACCTTGCGCCCATCCGGCAAAGTCAGCGTGGTCAAGTTGCTGAGCGGGTCGTACTCGTAGCTGAGCGTGCCGTCAGGGGTGATTTCTTTGGTCAGACGGCCGAGCAGATCGTAGGTGTATTCCAGCTCCTCTTCTGTGATCCCAAGCTGCCTGCCGATCCCGGTCAGTTGCCGCTCGATGCTCAGCAGCCGGTCGCCGTTGTCGTATTCGAAATCCTGCCGGGCATCGCGGTTGGTCGAGGACGTTCTCGATACGCTGCAGCGGCACTTCGGTGTTGGTGTCTGGCACTTCTCTAGATTGTCGAGGGTTTGCAGGAGGTAATGAGCCACCTTGGATACAGGCCCGCACAATCACCTATACACGTTTAGCGAACGTGACTTTTGACAATGACAAAAATAATTATATTAGCTAAGGCAGCTTCATTCCAGCCGCTCGACAGTATCGGCTAACGGAAAAATAGTTGAAGCTGGCACCCCAACTATCTTCAATAGCTTTTTCAATATCTATCTTTCAACAATGTCACATAAAAACAAAAACCGAAGCCAGACTAAAAATGCCTCAAAAAATCAATCGTAAATACCATCTTGCTGAGATTTTTCGATAAATATATCCTGCAAGTCACCCTGAATATCTTCACCATCTAATTTTACAACAAAATTGCCCTCGAGGTCATCCGGAAAATGGACGCCATCCAACGTCCCAAGCACTACAGAAGCGCTGTCTGCGATAACAACTTTAAAAAAGTTAATGATGTCATACTTTTGAGTATCATCTAGCGATGCTAGAGCATTACGCACACGAGCATATGAGTCCTTATCTCCGCTGACGGGTTTAGTAAGAGATTTTTTATATTGAGGGAAATTTTTCTCAAACAATTCGGAATAAATAGCATCAACAAATTTATTGTCACCCATAAATTTCTCCCTTTACTTCCGCATTTCTGGATACATAGATTTATTCAGAGCGATTAGCTCCTGTAGCTTTTCATTCGGCACTTCGGGATAAACACGCCTAAGTTCATTTTCACCTAAGCCCTAAAGATAGCAAACCTTGCCCCAACTCATAAAAGTTGCGCAACAATACAACTACAAACCACTTACTCAACAATTTTCAACTAACATACACCTACATAAAAGCCGGCCACAATAAATTCACTACAACTCAAAGCTCCCTAATCGCTTGCCTAATCGAGCCAACAAAAAACTCCTCAAAACTTTGATAAATTACATTTTTTTCTTTCGTTCGCTTGAACGAAAGCTGAGTTTCAACTATGACCGGCTCTCCAGTAGTTCCGAGAGCCGAGACATCTATGGAATAAATCGGACCATAGCCAGAAGCTTTCACTACAATCATCGACTCATTTGCGTCGCCATCAGCTCTAGCACTTTTTGTGGCAAAAACCACGTTAGGAACAGACGTTGCACCAATACCGCTCTTGGTTATACCATAGTAAGTATCACCCGCAAACGACAGCGCACCATATTTCTTCAAAAACAGTTTATATGATAATGGGAAATCAACACCAAGAGCTTTCTCAAAGTCTGCTATCGCTTCATCCGATGCCCCCCCTGCGTATACGGGGTCTTCCCCGCTGGCGTTGATTTCAGATTCTATAATATCTATATAGCTCATTTTATATCCTCAAAACCCAAGGCTGTGGCTTTTCCAATAAGATTTCTTCCAAGTATTGAATGGACCGCGATTCACGATTGGCGGCGCGCTGTTATAAAGACGTCTTAATCCATCACTCCCCACCCAACTTTTATCCCACTGGTTAGAATACATATGCACCACCCTGTCGTGCTTAGAATGGAAACTGATTAGAACCTCAGCCATCGGACCAGGTTCATCTTGGGTAAGATGATGAAGATTTACTTCTTCCCCGTCCTTACCGATAGGCGCGCCCCCTTCTTCATTCTCTGTATGTTAGTACGTCCCAGCTCATCCACACGGTGCGGATCAAATATATCATTACGCTGATAAACTTTCCGGCCCGCTACACTTTTCGGTGTCCAGCATGTCCACCCAAGCGGGTCAACCCAAGAATTAGGATTAGGGGCAAATCCATAAAAATTAATCCCCCGACGTCGTAGCTGAAACGCCGGGTCAGGTTATCCACCCGCACTTCTTCGCTCAGCCGGTCCGAAGTGTCGTAGGCAAAGCTGTACGTGGCGTTGTTCTCGTTGACCAGCGCGGTCAGGCGAATGGCCTTGTCGTACTCGTAGCGAACCCGCTGGCCCATGGCATCCTGGCGGCTGCTCGGCAGGCCACGGGCGGTGCGCATCAGGCGGGTGGTCTGGCCCTTGCCGTCGGTGTGGCTGAGCACCTGCCCGTAGACGTTGTAGGTGAAGCT
>NZ_JBICII010000001.1:0-603 GCF_043101865.1 Pseudomonas sp. zjy_15 | reverse complement strand
CTGACGCCAGTCTTGCCGGTCAAGCGACCGTAGGTGGCAGCCATGAAACCTGCAGACTGCTCATGACGGGTCAGTACCAGCTTGATCTTCGACTTGCGCAGGGATTCGAGCAGGTCGAGGTTTTCCTCACCGGGAATGCCGAATACATACTCGACACCTTCATTTTCCAGGCATTGCACAACGACATCGGCGGCCTTGGCCATCTTGCTTGCTACCTCAAGTGATGGGACGGGGAAGTCCAGAAATGCGCAGCACGGTACGCTGGCATCGCCAGGTCCAGGAGCAAAAGTGCCCCGAACCAAAGTCTTGACGTAGGGAGGGTGCGGGAAAGTCACGTTAATGCCGCGTTGAGGCCATTCTAACCTGGCTTCGCACCATCCTCTGTAGGAGCGGGTTTACCCGCGAAGGGGCCGGACCTGCTGGCCAATTTCCACCTGCCGTTCACCGTTGCCGCCGCCACCGTATTCGCGGGTAAACCCGCTCCTACACAGATAGGTGGTAAACACACATCGGGGGGTGGACACAGGCCGCTGTAGGAGCGGGTTTACCCGCGAACACCAGCGAAGCCGGTGCCATCTCCTCTCTCGAGCAGGTCCAGTTTTT